>CAJXJG010000137.1 GCA_913054425.1 uncultured Fidelibacterota bacterium | reverse complement strand
ATTTATATCCGGCATTTTGTTTTTCATTCACAAGTTGGATAAGTTCCCTGCCCATGAGATCATAAACGGTGAGCGTAACCTGGGATTGTTCCGGCAGGTCATAGCGGAGAGTCGTAATTGGGTTGAAGGGGTTGGGATAATTCTGGTGAAGAGCATAAGTATCGGGAACCAGGCTTGTTTTTGTTTTTTTGAGAGTAAAGGATTCGCCTACCTCAAGATAGGAAATGTGTCCTGTTCCGTTCAGTGGATATTTTTTATCGGTTTCTCCATTCGTTAATTCCCACAACTCCCCGGGCCTGATGGTGAATTCTACCGATAGATCATCTTCTGCACCTGTTATCTCAATGATACAATTATCATCGCACACTTTCCAATCTCCGGTAAAGCGTACATCAATACCACCCGGAGGCTTGGGTGGGAGACTGTAACTGAGTTTTTCCTCTCCTGGAATTTTTTCACCAAAATAGAGAGTCCGATTAGAAATTATGATAGTATTTGGGTTTTCCAGCATTGGGGTGTTACGCAATTTTCCGGCCGGGAGAGTATCAGAGATTGTGATTTCTCCATCCCCATAACTCCGCAGCCAATAACCATAACCCGGTTCAATAATTTCTGCCTCAATATAATTCCCGTTAAAGCCATACATTGTTCCCGGAACGACCAGACCACCTGGATCACCAATGTTCTCAATAGGAATACTTGTTGATATCCCGGCCAGGAGATTCCAGCCCGTTGTGAGAGGAATTATCACTTCATTCATAGGCAGGCCAATTACAGGGTTTGATCCGGCGCTGGGAAATCGCAGCCAATAGCCGTTTCCGGCTATCAAGTCTGTTTCAATTTCATATGTTCCATTTTCCGAAAAAGAATAGAGTGTACCGTCCATGGCATCGGGAAAGACTTGCTGATAGTTTGAAATTAATACTTCAAGGGGCAATCCCACTAAATTCCAGGATTCCATATGGTCAATATAAATCGCCTGGTTATCGGGGCCGATGTTATCAAAAACATAGATATAATCATCCGATTCATCAATTCCCGTTAAATCAAGGTCTCCATCCCTGTCTCTATCGTGCAGGGTTGCGCATGAGGCGGCATCAACCGAATATAAAATCCGAGGGTTGCCGAAATTCCCATTCCCGTCATTCTCATAAATAGTCCAGGCTCCGGTATCTTCATCTACTGTATTGAAGGATGCAAACAATAGCGCCCGATCATCATCACGCTCATGGGCAACACCAAGACTGCTTGTTACCAGGTCAAGATCGCCATCCCCGTCAATATCTCCCAGATTAATATCCAGGGGAAACCCCACAACCGGGTAGAGTGTTGGCAGAGAAAGATTCCCCTGGCCATCACCAAAAATTACGGCTGCATCATCAGTATACGAGTTGGCGCTCACCACATCAACATGGCCATCTCCATTTACATCGCCTGTAACAATCATCCAGGCTGAGCCTTGTAATTCAACAGATGAGGTGGGGATTAATCCTCCGTTTCCATCCCCAAGCAGGAGCAAAATTTCATCACTTTCGTAGGTTCCAACAAATAGATCCATTATACCGTCCTCGTTAGCGTCGCCGCAGGCAGCCGAATTTTCCTTGCCTCCGCCAACCTCGATTGGAATTCGGGTAGTGAAAATGCCTCCCCCTAAGTTGGGAAGAATGGTAATGTTATTTCCATCACGGTTGGTTGTAATTATATCAGAATCGCCATCGGCATCCAGGTCCATCACGCTCATACCCCGGACACTTTGATCTGCTTCATAACACACAGAAGGCGCAAGAGCGCCAAGCCCATCTCCAATAAATACACAAATTGTATTTGAGTGAGTGTTGCCTACAACAAAGTCAAGCAGGCCATCATTGTTAAAGTCAGCGCCATGATTTGTGCTGGGGTAAGAACCATTAGGAACATCATAAACCGAAAAGTCATTATGATCATAATTTCCCTCCCCGTCATTCAGCCAGACTCGCACATCATTACCTCTTTCATTTGGAACAGTATAATCGTGAAAACCATCACCATTCAGATCTCCGGAATAAGAGCCATAGGTCTGAATCCATCCTTCAAAAGGCAGGCGGGTGGAAAATTTATCAATCTCAATAAGATCCAGCGACCCGGGTCCGCTGGCTGTCCAGTATTGCCACGCATATCCGTGAACAAGCGGGTCACCATCAATGCTCAGCACGTATTTTGAAATTGTGATCGTAATGTGTTCCCCGGCGGAAAATTCGTTAGCTGGCATAAAGCGAACCCGCTGATTTCCATCCTCCAACATAAAGAGTCCCGGCATGATGCCAGTCCATTGACCAAAGACCCGGATAGTAGAACTGTTCACTGTTGATGGATCTACTGCATTATCAAAATCAATTGTAATATCACTATCCACTGGCGCAGTTATGAGTTGGGATTGGGGGGAAACGGATTCAACATGGAATAGAATCTCTTCCGGATTAATAATAAAATCTACCTCATCAAATATATCCGGCGGGATTTCTCCTCCGTTTCTATCAACCAGGCGCAGTTTAATTTCATTTGTTCCTTCAACCAGGTTCGCTACTGTAATAGTATCCGATGAATAATAATTTGCTGTAAAACTTCCGTTTATATACAATTCAATATGACCATCTGAAAGTATACCCTCTCCCGGTTCGAAGTTAAACAATTCAAATGAAACCTCACGATACCCCGGATCAAAGCTCTCTCCTGGGCCTGGACTTGTAATGGATATGGAGGGAAGCGGTACATCCAAAAAGACAGGGAGAACACCAGAGCCTCCGTTACTAAGAATAAGTATAGCAGCATAGTAATCACCATTTTCTAATCCGGCACTGCTTACACTGACTTCAATACTTTGGCTGCCTGATCCCTGTTCACTCTCACCTTCTGTGGGAGAAATAGAAATCCAGTCCGGTCCTGTGCTAATTCGGACAGAATGGCCATCGTGTGCATAATCATTATTGGTAAAAGCAACTTGTAATCCTGTTTCCCCGTTTGCACTCTGAATTCCAATAGTAGCCGAATGAGTTCCCGAAATTTCTGCATAATTAAATTGAATATCACCGGATGGATACAGCACAATCTGGAAATCATAATGGCTGTTTTCATTTCCTTCCCACCAATGTGCTACCTGATTATACCATACGACGATTCTGGTAGAATCGGAATGATAATAGACATCTCCAGAACAATATTCATTACAGTTATCGTTGACAGGATTTAAATCATCCCAGAAACCAAATATTGCTGGAGAGGGAGCGCTGGGAGACGGTAATTCCACGTTATCCCATTCAGTGTTATCGCTGCCGAACCCCAACCAGCCATTTGGGTTTATGATGCAGTCCAAGTAAGTTTCACCGTAAAAGGGGAAATCGAATCCGATGCTGATTGAATCACCAGCCTGATCATTGTTGGGAAATGTGATCTGTGTACCTATTCCGGTGATATCGATCCATTCATAAGAAATAGAAGGCTCCAGTTCGGAATCTGTCCAAAAATAACCACCTCCATCGGGGCCACCTCCCGGATTTTGAAACGAAGTCAATGAGAGGTCGTATGAAAGAACAGAACCTGCATCACCAAAATTGTAAATCGAGAAAATACTGGTATTGGTTTGATCCGGATCGAGAAAGATGTTAAAGTAATTGGGTGTAAAGAAAAGAGTGGGTTGAGGTTCTTCCTCGACATAAACTTCTACCTGTGCCTGTGATTCTCCGCCGGGTTCATCTGTTACGGTATAAAGAAACGCATCCATTCCGCTGAATCCATCGTTTGGAGTGTAAAAAATATTATCATCCTGAATTACAGCTGTACCATTTTCCGGGTTAGATACAGCGGAGATAGTGAAGAGGTCATTTTCGTAATCGCTGTCGTTTGCCAGCACATCAATCAAAACGGAAGTATTCATAGGAGTCAGTATGGAATCATCCTCAGCAGTAGGGGGATAGTTAAAGCGGTAAATATTTCCATCAAATGAACAAATATAGAGTTCGTCGTTTTCATCCAGACCGAAGGATGAAATGTGGTGCGGCGTGTCCAGCAACAGTTCGTTTGATGGTGGGATATTATCCTCGAAGTACTGCAAAGCCCAGATGCGCCCCGTGCAGTAATCACCGTAAATGTAACGTCCATATAGTGCTGGAATACGACTCCCGCGATAGACGAATCCTCCTGTGATGGAGCAGTCCCCAGCATCCTGGCTGTATTCCCAGATCGGGAATTCCAGCCCCGTCTGGTCACAGTCAACAGGAGGATCGTAGCAGTGAGCCCCTTCCATGGTATTCCAGCCGTAATTGAGTCCGCTCTCCACGATATCAATTTCCTCCCATTCGTACTGCCCAACATCCGCAACCCAGAGCCAATCGGTAACAGGATCAAAACTGAACCGCCAGGGATTTCGAAGTCCCCATGCGTAAATCTCTTCTCGATAACCGTGCACGTTTTCGACAAATGGATTATCAGCGGGAATGCCATAGTTTTGGCCGTTATCGGGATTATCCACATCGATACGGAGAAGGGTAGCCAATAGCGTCTCAAGATTCTGACCATTCTCTTGAGGATCACCCGCAGATCCCCCATCTCCCATCGCTATGTAGAGATAATTTTCATTCTGTTCTCCTTCCTCAGGACCAAACTGAATCTGCCCGCCGTTATGATTTGTGTAAGGCTGATTAATCTCCAGAATAACCAACTCACTGGTTGGATCCGCTGAATCTGGATTCTGTGGATTGACACTATACCTAGCAATCACTGTTCGCCTTGGGTTCCCTGCTGTATAATCAACAAAAAAGTAACCGTTCTCAGAGTATTTCGGATGAAAAGCCAGACCTAAAAGTCCCATTTCATTCCCGCTGTCATCCACCGTGTTGCGGATGTCCAGGAATACTGATGCCTGGGCAACATCCGGATCGTTGGGAAATACGTAGATGATTCCTTCTTGAGTTACCACAAAGATGCGGTCAGAATTGTCAGGAGGGTGCTGAAGGTCTAATGGCCGGACAAAGCTCAGGTTCGGATAAGCGACTTCAAGCTGGAACCCTTGCAGAACGGTAAAAAGACCCAGGTATAGGTATACTGATTGAAGCAGTTTATTCATAAAGCTTAAGTTTCTTAATAGCTAATTAGTGACATCATTAAACAAAATTTTAGC
>CAJXJG010000136.1 GCA_913054425.1 uncultured Fidelibacterota bacterium | reverse complement strand
CAGGGTGATCTTCTAAAAAAGAATCTACTTTTTCTGCTAACCGATTAACAAGGCCATCTGCAGGATCATGCCCAAAGGTTGGGATATGTTCGATGAACAATATATTCCCAGATTTTTCAATGAGTCCGAAAACCGTATTCGTACCGCCAATATCAATTCCCAATACAACCTTTTTCACAATTTTTCCTTTAATACTTGTAGTTGAATAAATAGATTGTCAATAAGATAAACCAAATCCATATTCAAACAGTGGATCGTAATTTTCATCACCTATATTGATGGGGATTTGGTTCATATGCTTTGGCCAACTAACTGAAAGTTTTCCAGTTGGTATATAGTCTCCAAATAAAACATCCGTTACTCCTTCACCTTCGGTTCCGGGAAGCCAAGCTGCGATAAGTGCATCCCAATCGTCAAGGTATGGTGTAATGATTAAGGGTCTTCCGGTAACGAGAATAACAGCGACAGGTTTTCCGGATTCTTTAATTTTTTTTAACAATTTTAGGTCATTTTTATCTATTATCAGTTCTTCTCTGTCCCCTTCCATCTCGGCGTAGGGTTTTTCACCAATGATTGCAATTACCACGTCAGCATCTAATAAATTTTCACCATTTTCTGACAGGATTACTGATGATGGATCTGAAACAGTGGTTATTATGCCCTGAAATATTGTTGTGCCATCAGTAATTGCGCCAGAATCTCCCTGCCAGGTAATGGTCCAGCCACCGCATTGATAACCGAGATTATCTGCGTGGCTTCCTGTCACTGTAATTTTTTGATTCTCCTTATTCAAGGGGAGGATGCTGTTTTCGTTTTTCAATAAGACGAGGGATTCACGTACACATTGTCGGGCAACTTCCCGGTGGGAATCTGTGCCGATATTATTCACTTGGGTTCGATCTGCCATGGGATGCTCAAAAAGTCCCATATCATATTTTACTGTTAATATTCTACGGACAGCATCGTCAATGCGACTCATGAGAATTGATTCTTCAAGTACTGCTTCTTTGAATAATTTTAAAAATATTTTAAATGATTCACCTCCATATGGTACTGCACCGGGAACCATAACCATATCAATGCCAGCATTGATTCCTGCAATTATATCTGATTTATAATCTCCTGGAAGTTCATCGATTCCTTGCCAATCCGATACGATAATTCCTTCAAATCCCAATTCTTCTTTGATTATTCCTGTAAGTAAATCTTTTTTACCATGGACTTTTTCCCCATTCCAACTATTAAAAGATGCCATGATTGAACCAACTCCTGCATCAATTGCGGGCAAATAAGGCTCCACATGAATTCTACGGAATTCATCTTCATTCAATATTGTATTACCGCGATCAATTTTTCCTTTTAAACCAGTACCCCAAAGTGTACCTCCATCCCCTGCGAAATGCTTGGCGCAAGAAAGAATTTTCCCCTTTTCACCAAGTGAGTTTCCCTGGTATCCTTTAATTGCTGCAGCAGAATAATCAGTCACCAAGCCAGGATCTTCACTAAAGGATTCATAGGCTCGACCCCATCGTTCGTCCCGGCTCACCGCCAGGCAAGGTGCAAATGTCCAGTGAATTCCTGTGGCTGCAACTTCTTCTGCTGTAACGGTGGCAGCTTGTTTTACTAATTCAGGATTTCGCATGCATCCTAATCCAATATTGTGTGGGAAAATAATGGCACCCTTTACATTATTATGTCCATGAACTGCATCAATTCCATATATAATAGGAATTTTTAATCTCGTTTTTAGAGCTTCTTGCTGATATTGATCAACCATATCCGCCCAGGCTTTTGCCTCATTGACTTCCGGCGTGGAACCTCCACCGCTTAATATGGAACCGATGAAATATTCGTTGATATCCGATAATTCTATAAATTGCCTGTCCACTTGGGTCATCTGGCCAATTTTTTCTTCTAACGTCATTTTCTCCAAAAGGTCAGAAATAAATTGGTCTTTAATTGATTGATTTTCAGAAAAACTAAATGATAACGCAAAAAAGATAAAGATTAATATTTTACTGATTTTGTTCTTTTTTGTAATGCGTTCCACCTTCTATAATTTCCACCGACAATAATGTTGTGGATGGTTTTGTTTTATTCTTATGCTTGTTTTTAATGCGGTTTACAAGATAATCCAGCGTTCTTTCTGCCAGCTCATCCAAATCGGTATTGATGCTAGACAATCTTGGGTAGTATATTTTGCTGTAAGGCATATTATCATAGCCTATGATGCCATAATCTCCAGGAATGGTCAAGCCGTGTTCTAAAGCCGTATGCAGGAAACCGAGCGCCATTTGATCGTTTGAAGCAAAGATGCCCATGTTTTTTTCTCGTTTTTTAATGTTATTAAAAGCTGTTTCCCCGGATTGAAATGAATAATCACCAGGGTATTCCCACTCAACATGAAACTCCTTTTGACGTAAATAATCGATGTATCCATTACGCCGTAAATTTGCTTCCCATTTAATTAAGGGGCCGGTAATAATCCCAAAGCGTTTGTAACCAGACCCAACTAACAGCTTTGCTGCTAACTGTCCACCTTGGTAGGAGTCAAAGGTAAAGGTTGTAAACACATTTTCATCAGTTGGTGCGATGGAGACCATTGGACATAGATTTATTTTTTCTTTAATTTTCTTGTATTGCGCGCTTTTAAATGTAGGCGTCATTAGAATGATACCATCATTCGACTGGGCTATAGAACTCAGTTTATTCACTGCATTTGTTGAATGTTTAATGGAATGAATACTTAGTTGAATATTTGACAAAGAAGATATCCTGTCAAAGCTTTCGTATAGGCAGGAATAAAATTCCTCAGCATCATGTTGGGTTACTAATGCCATTTCCAGGGGGAGCTTTTCTAACTGGTAAACGGGTCGGGCTGCGTGATACCCCAACTCCCTGGCAGCTAGTAAAATTTTTTCTACGCTTGCTGAACGACCAATTGCTTTCCCAGTCAACACTCTGGAAACAGTGGCAATTGAATAACCGGTTTTTGCAGCTATATGTTCTAATTTCACTTTCATATGTAAATAAATTTAATATAATTAAAAAATATTTGCAAATACTTATTAATAATATTTATGTTGCGCAACATATTTTAACACAAATCCATAGAATTAATTAAAAAAAAATGAAGATAAAGAGGTTAACACATGTTTAGCGGAATTGATTTTCTTGTTGTTGTCATATACCTTATTATTATAATATCGGTCGGACTGCTTCTTTCAAGGAAAAAATCAAACACATCCGAATATTTTTTTGCAAACCGTAATATAGACTGGTTTGTAGTTGGTTCAGCTTTGTTTGCATCAAATATTGGTTCCGAGCACTTTGGTAGAAATAGCCATCTTTCCTATAATTAAAAAATGATCAACTTTTCATTAATCTCCTTTGTGATAGCAACTGGCGCAGTTGCTTATTTCACTTATCATATAGTCCATCGGATGAAAAAATCCGATAATGCCACGGAAGAATATTTTACGGGTGGCCGTGCGCTGAGTTGGCCAATAGTTGCAGGATCACTATTACTTACAAATTTATCCACGGAACAACTGGTTGGTTTAAATGGTGACGTGTTTGGGGATAAGGCTCTCGTCGGGGTTGCTTGGGAAGCCTTGGCGGCCTTTGCCATGATTGCTACGGCTCTGATCTTTTTACCACGATACTTGGCCAGCGGATTTACCACAACACCTGCTTTTTTGGAAAAACGATTTGATAAAACAACAAGGTCCATGGTGTCCGGGTTGTTTTTATTTGGCTATGTAACGGTGCTTCTTCCCGTTGTTTTATATACTGGATCCCTGGCTTTAAAAGGTATGTTTGACCTGAATTTTCCCCTTTGGATGATCGTTGCTACTATTGGCATCCTGGGGAGTTCCTATGCTATTTTTGGCGGGTTAAAATCCGTGGCGGTCAGTGATACCTTAAACGGAATAGGACTATTGATCGGCGGTTTGGCCATTCCAGCGCTGGCTCTTGTTAAACTGGGTGATGGTTCATTCTTTTCCGGTCTCTCCACATTGTTTAATACAAACCCTGAATATTTAGCGGTCTTAACCCAGACCAATATAGATGAAAAGGTCGTGACCGTTCCCTGGCCCACACTGTTTACGGGCATGATGTTCATTCAGGTTTTTTACTGGTCCACAAACCAGGTGATTGTGCAACGGGCTATGGCAGCAAAGAGCCTGGCAGAAGGGCAAAAAGGTGTCTTGTTTGCTTCGGCTATGAAACTTGTAGGACCTGTCATGCTCTGCCTTCCGGGTATCATTGCTCTACATATGACAGATGTCTTGGTTATTTCAAAACAGGACCAGGTCTATGGGGCCGTTGTCCGTCATGTATTGCCTGATTGGTCAATTGGCTTATTTGCTGCGGTCCTAATGGGTTCCATCCTAAGCTCCTTTAACAGTGCACTGAACAGTGCATCCACCTTGTTCTCCCTGCAGTTTTATAAAGGCTACATGAATCAGAGAGCCACAGATGAACAGATCGTAGCAACCGGTAAGAAATTTGGCATGGGTTTGGCAATAGCCTCCATTTGCATTGCACCTCTACTGGCGCAGATGGAATCTATCTTTACCTACCTGCAAAAAGTAAATGGACTGTATAGTGTTCCCATCATTGGAATTTTTATGCTGGGGATTGCCACCAAGCACGTCCCAGCAATTGCGGCAAAAATAGGAATGATCGTTGGTATGGCAGCCTATGCTTTTTTTACGTTTGTGAATATAAAAGATGTCCCTGCTTTTTTCGCTAATGGCGACGGAGACCTGCACTGGCTCCATGGCTATTTCATCAGTTTTATTCTATCGGTTGGAGTTATGCTCGTCATTGGTTATTTGAATCCAAAATCTACAGAAGAAATTGCAGTCAGTGATCAGCGGGAACCTGCACCGGTAGATATGACACCTTGGAAACACGTAAAGAACGTATCCTTTGCGATCATGGCAACCACTGTCGGTATTTACTTATTCCTAACCTGGGCAGCATCATAGGGTGGAGCATTTTGTATTCATCCTTTTTGTGATATACAGTATTGTACTAATTAGAATCAGTCATTTAACTGTAGCTCCAGAAACAGATAAGACTTCGGGACTGACCTACGAAAAGTCACCCATAACTAAGGAACTTAATCCCGATAGATTCTACTCAATTTTAGTGGTTGTAAGTGTCATTCTGGTTTGGATATACTTTGCTTAACAAATAAAACAATT
>CAJXJG010000135.1 GCA_913054425.1 uncultured Fidelibacterota bacterium | reverse complement strand
TACAAGATGAAATATTTGCCAATGCAAATCCGAAATTCCTGGTTCTGCATTACAGGCGCTGTATGATCAGGATTGCTGAAAAAATAATCAAAAAGGAAAAAGCCCTTGCGCTGGTAACAGGCGAAGCTCTCGGGCAGGTTGCGTCCCAGACTATTGAAAATATTACTGTAATTGAAGAAGCTGCACGTTTACCAATTCTCAGACCCTTAATTGGGATGGATAAACAGGAAATTATTCAAGTGGCCCGAAAAATAGACACATATGAGATCTCCATTCAACCACATGAGGACTGCTGTTCACTGTTTATCCCAAAACATCCTGCCACAAAGGCAAGACTCAAGGATGTTCTGGATTCCGAAACTAACTTAGACATTGATAATTTGATTGTAAAAGCTGTGGAAACAGCACAGGTTGAAAGATTTCAATCATTCTGATTCCTAAATACATTACTTTTTTCTTTTTATTTTAAAAAAGTTCCTGAGGATTTCAGCACATCTTTCTTCAAAAACCCCTCCCCTGACTGTTACTGTATTTCCAAAACGGGAATCACCGCAAAGCTGATATAATGAACCGCAACAGCCCTTTTCTTCGTCATAGGCTCCAAAGATGACCATTTTTAATCTGCTGTTGATGATTGCTCCGGCGCACATGGGACATGGTTCCTTGGTGACGTAAAGAGTACAATCTGTTAATCGCCAGTCTTCAATTGTATTTGCCGCCGCGGTAATGGCGATTATTTCAGCATGAGCAGTGGGATCTTTGAGAGATTCCCGTTGATTGTATCCCCTTCCGATAACATTGTTCTTTTTCACAACCACCGCTCCAACAGGAATTTCTTTCAATTTTCCTGCCTTTTCAGCTAACTGTATTGCCTGTTTAATAAACCGTTCGTGAGTGCTGTTTGAAATTAAATTCATGCTATAATAATATCATATTTATTGAGGAGATAAAATCGACTGGAGTTCCTCTATTTTTGAAATAAGTGTCAATCTTCCTTGGGTGGTACTAACATCTGGATTAAATGATTCTGATGTATTAAGACCCTTTTTATCCATAATATAATTAACTCGATTTAGACTCATGCCAAAGTCACCAATGGAAAATGCGGACATTGCAACTGTAATTAACACATCAAGAGAATCTAATTCCGATTCATATAAAAAAGTCCAATCGTACCATTCAGAACTGAAAAGTGAATCACCATAGTCAATAGCCTTTGAATCTTCTCCATTAGCGCTATATGCAAAACAGAGGCCCGCCCAAATATCTCTTTTTATACTTTGATCATTTGGTGATGCACTCAAAGTCTCATATCCTAAAAATGAGTTAATACTTATATCCATATTAGATAATTTTCCATGGGACCATCCTAAACCATTATAGCCATCCAAGCTGGGATTAATATCAACGGAATACTGAAACCATTCAGCACTCTCTAAATATTTACCATCAAGATATAAGTCCCACCCCTGTTCCGAAAGATCACTTTCATTGGCAACGTATTCTGTTCGACACCCTGGTAATATCAAACAGTATATGATCAGTATTATAGTAAAAATAAAATTAAACTTACAGATCATTTTAACACTGTTATCTTTTTTGTTTGAACAAAGCCAGATTCTGATCTCATATATACTAAATACATCCCACTTGCTACAGGTTTTGACCATTTATCCGTGGAAGCCCACCGTATGGAATGTTTTCCTAATTCATGATATTTATCTACTAAAGTAGTAATATGTTGACCAAGAATATTATACACCGAAATATTAATTTTTTGATTCGGGCCCTGTAAAAAACCGACATCATATACAATCGTCGTGATAGGATTAAATGGATTGGGATAATTTTGATGTAAACTGCTTATTTCTGGAATGATCATAGTTTTAGGTCCAAGCCTGAAATAACCCATTTTTTTTGTATAGGCAATAGTTTGCCTATTAATAGTTATGGAAGGTAATTCTATCCAGTTATTCCCTTCCAGCCGGTAAATTGCAAGAACATCACTAGATTGATAGATAGAAACAGTAACCGCTTTTTCAAAGGTCATGGATTCATTGCCTATTCGATAGGATGCCCGTTCACGGAAATGAATACTAAACATTGTGGAATCTACCACAATAATAGGTTCGTCAGATCTTACTGCCCCCGCAGTACCGTTGATACGCAACAAGCTATCCGGACTAAATCCGACCCAGGGGACATTTACTTTGGCTACTGCTATATTTATGTACCGTGTGATAGATGTGTCCCCTACATCTCCTGCTGCTTCAACATTGATGACAAAAGTCCCTGGTATTGTTTCAAAATAATGGTGCCCACTAAAAGTAAAATCAGTAATTGTTGTTAAGCTAACATCTTCATTAATCGTATTACTCACAGTTAAGGTAGGAGTATCTATAATTTTTTCCATTGTATCAACCACAACAAATTCAAAATGATTAGAAAAAGCATTATTCTGTATCACTGCGACAGCCAGGTGTGGTTTGTGTCTTTGATTAATAAAAACATTTACTAGCAGAGTATCAAAGAATTCACCATCATTTGAAATGGCTGTAAAAGTCGTGTCTTTTGAATTGTTCGGTGGTACCCCATATACACTCTCATCATTGGCCACCATCCAAGAAGGAAGAGAATTAAAATTCCAGGTGAACAAAGTATCATCCGGATCTGATGCAGTACCAAGGTATTGGAAATATATATCTTCAGTAGCATATACGGAATCTTGAGATGTGATAAAAAGTGGATCATTCACATTGGTTACTTGAATTATTCGTTCAAATGGAGCACTCGCCTCTTCCCCATCATTTACAGAAATCTCAATTGTTCGATCTTCCTCCAAGGGATTATCACTCAAATTAAGATATTGTACAGTTTTTAATGCAAATGCCCAAACTGCCAGGGAATCTTCTCCAATAAGCTTGAGTGTTCCTGTTAAATCGGAAAATCCATTCTCCCCCCAGCTTGGATCAATTGTGATCCCATTAAATTCAACAAATAACAAAGTATCCTTTGTCGAATAATAATTATTTGAAATTCTTACAATAGCTGATAATAAGATATCATCATCCAAATCAGAGATTGTAAAGATTTCATTTTCACCAAACAAATTGAGGGTATCATGTTCAGTGTAGCTTAGAACTTCATCTGAAACATTTATTACAGGAATAGAGTTAACAAATATCCATCCTAAGTTACCTCCTGCATCCTGAGAATATTGACAAACAAGAGGATCACCAGTAGATGCATTAGCATCTTTGATCCGTAAATATTCGAGTGTTTGTATACTATCTTGAGCTAAGGCAAGTTGAAACTGAATAGGACTTAAGTCATCACTATTACTTTTCAGAAATAAACGGTTGTTTTCATTGCCACCAACAAAAACAATTTTACTTTCTATGGTCTGCAGGGTTTCATTTTCAAATGTTAGTGTATCAGCAACTAAAGTTTCTTTGGAAAGTTCATAGAAACCAGTATTTCCATTGATTGATTGATTAGCTCCTTCAAAAATTACTATTCCATTATTATGTAGAAATTCTCCATTATTACTCCAGGAACCAGTTATTCGAATTATCTCACCTGATTGCAAAATGCCTTCTTCATTAATAGTTAATGATTCTAAATTACTAGAATATGGGAGATTTAATGCTCCAGTATTTATAGATACTTCATTAGTTACAAATATTACATCGTTTATATCTGAAAATTCAACAAAACAGGACTCACAACTATTTATATTTATATTATAGAAATTATTTACTCCAGCTATAGACTGGGTTGTGTCTCCATTAAAAGTAATTCTTATTGAATCACTATCAAAAGCACCCCCCTCATTAACAACTAAATCGCCTGCATTATACAGGGTAAGCGATGGTACATGATTAAATGTTCCAGTAGAAGTAATAAAAAGACCATCCACTGCCATATCTGTAAGAATAGTTAAGCTGTCCATAACATTAACACGACCCAAGTTATTTGCTTGAGGATTTGTGTCAGAAAATTGTGTACTACCGTTAAATATGATAGGTTCATACCCTTTTATCCAAACTGCTTCATCACTTATTGTTAAATTTCCTTCTATTTGGATTCTTGGATCCTCATTTTCCAAATCTACTGTTCCACTTTCAAGCGTAAAATTGTTCTTTACGTTAAAATTTCCACCCATGACAATAGTATTAGTGACCCCGGTATTTATAATAGTTAAATCATAAAATTCATGCTGTGTATAACTTCCACTTAAAGAGTCGACTGAATATATATGTTGAATATCATTTCCATTGAGAGTGACTAATCCATTATGCTCATTAAACGTACCATAATTTGTCCAGTCACCACCTATATTTATAGAATAATTATTGATGTTGGAAACATCAAAGTCGACACCTGAACTAATTGTTATATTTCCTGTTGCACTGATATCACCTAAGAGTTCTTTATCTCCAGATCCGCCAAAGGTAAGATGATGATAAGTCTCTTCCAGTACACCCTGATTTTCCCCTCCGTCATAAGTTACCGTGCTATTATTTGCAGATAGCGTTCCAAGGCTTGTGACTGTTGAACCTAAATTTAAATTGCCAGCTCCATTAAAGGTGATTGTGCCTCCTGTTGCATCAAATATACCATTCGCATCTATAGTTCCACTACTAATGGTTATGCTACCACTAATGTCGGTGGACCCCTCAATTGTAAGTGTACTAGCTCCAACAATACAAGTGTCACCGGTATTCACAGTGAAATCACTGTTAATAGACACATCGCCTATCAGTGTTTTTTCACCTGAACCAGCAAGAATAAGTTGATAATAGGTAGTTCCAAAGATATCCTGATTGTTTGGACTATCATAAGTTATCGTACCAATGTTATCAGTTAGTATCCCTAAACTTGTAACTGTTTGAGATAAATTTAGGTTTCCATCTCCGGTAAAGGTGATCGTTCCATTTGTTCCATCAAAGCTACTATCCGCATCTACAGTCCCTCCTGCAGCTATGGCTATGGTACCATTGTTAAAAAATATTCCATCCGCATCTACAGTCCCTCCTGTAGCTATAGTTATGCTACCATTATTATAGAAATTTCCATTCTTAGAATCAAACATTCCGGTTGTTATATTTATACTATCATTTATAACACTGGTGCCAATTACAGTTAGAGTATCCCCGCCGATATCAATGATTCCATCAACATATATATCACTGATGGTCCTATTTCCATTCAAATTCAGGGTTGCTCCAGAGAGTACCTGAATATT
>CAJXJG010000134.1 GCA_913054425.1 uncultured Fidelibacterota bacterium | reverse complement strand
AGCGAAAAAGTGCGCAAGAGTGATAAGGTATTTAAAGTTATTGATTAATGATTGATTTCTTGCTGATCCATTTCAGCATCTTATTTTACGTTTTAGCGCTTAATCTCATAGCACTAGTACTTACACTCTGCTTGAAAAATGTGCAGGTCTGGCCTCCACCCAGTAAGCGTTCCTGGCAATTTTGGTTCACGTGGATCTCATTTTCTTATTTTATGGCGGGGATACCAATACTGGGCATTCTAGATCAAGGTACATTAGGCTTGAATCATTATCCAAGATTCATCATTGCCGGTATATTGATTTTAATTTCAGTACCTATCGGTTTGTCTGCGATTCACCAATTGAGTTTTAAGCAAACATTGGGCCTCGAAGGTAAATTCATAACAACCGGTATTTATAGATATACACGCAATCCGCAGTATGTAACCCATATTTTATTAATTGCTGCTGTTGTCCTGGTTGCCAATTCAGCATTGGCACTGCAGGTTGGGATTCCATATGCACTCTGGTTTATGCTGGCCCCCTTTAGTGAAGAAACATGGCTCATAAAGCAGATAATGACGGGGTAATAACTATCCCGCCGTTTATTTTTATCATTGGCCTGTTTACAGGCCATTTAACACACTATTTTTATCCCATGAATTTTCTACCGGAATCCTGGTCAATTTGGATCGGTGTTCCGTTAATGATGGTTTCCTTTCCCCATAGCGATTTTGGCTTTTAAGTCTTTTAAAAAGGCAGAGACAGGTCCAGATGTGCGCACTCCCACCACAGTGATTGTATCTGTTGGAGTGTATCGTTTGACGCGCAATCCAATGTATTTTTCGTTGGCAATTCTCTATCTGGGAATTACCTGTTGGGTGAATTCCATATGGTGTTTATTACTCCTGTTCCCTGTGCTGATTGTTGTGAATGAGGGTGTTATCAAACGGGAAGAAAAATATTTAGAGAAGAAATTTGGCGATGAATACCTGAAGTACAAGTCTACAGTGCGGCGCTGGATTTAGATTAAATCGATAGTTGTCATCCGTGTAGTAAATCTCTATTATCTTTGTAAAATCAGGTAGAGGGGGAGGGTACAAATTTCTTGTTACTTAATTGATTAATTTTTACATTTATCCACTAGAACGTGGAATTATATCCAATGAAAAAAAAATATCTTGTTGAACTCAATCAAAAGATAGTTAAACTCGCATTTGTTTTCATTGTATCAATTGCGTTTATTTTACCATCATTTTTATTGCTTTCAAAGCTGGAAGCAATCCCCGCGTTTGCCCGCAAGCACGGCAAGCCCTGCCAAACCTGTCACGTATCTGAACCCAAACTCAATGCCTTCGGAGAACTGTTTCGAGCCAATGGCTACCAGCTTCCCGGTACTATAGAAGATACACCACCTTGGTCCATGCGCCGCATCGTCATGGCAGTTATGCTCCATGAAATGGCTGTAGACCGCATCATCGAAAGCAATATGCGTGCTATACCGCCGCCGGGTTTACCCTCCGGTGGAGAATACCATGTGCGCTCTTTCCGTGATGCCGGGGGCCACATATGGTTTGGAGGTACCTTTGGCAATAAACTTTCTTTTATGACATCATTGGGTATCGAACAAGAATTCAGTGTAAAATCCGGAAGGTTTAGTTCTGAATCACATGCCCACTGGGATTTTGCCTTTTTCCAATATAACAACATTTTCAATTCTCGAACAGGAGTGGCGAATATCAAGTTTGGTTCTTTTGAACTGGAATTGCCCTATTCTGAATTACGCCGCTTGAGTTCCGCTTTGGCACCCTATGAAGTCTATCGCATCAAAGGAGTGAAGGGATCCTTCCGTTTGGATGCACCCCAGGTTGGAGTGTCCTTTAATGGATTGAAAATGTTTGGCGTAAACTCACTGCGCTATGAAGTGGCTGTGGTAAACGGTACTAATGGCAATTTTGATACAAATGTAGAGGTTGACTATTATACCCGGTTAGCATATTCTCGACTCTTTGATGGCGTGGTTAAACAGATCAGGATCGGCGGGCTATATTATATGGGTGCCCAAAATTTACGGGATTTGTCCGGCAACCCCTATCCCACTGCAGCAATTCTTGATTACTGGAATGATGAGTTTGGAATCAATGTTCATATAAATCAGGACTTAAGCAAATTTTACCGCTGGGGTATTGATATGTCCCTGGATTTGGAATTGTTCGGTTTTCCTATCAACCTCTATTCCCAATATCTTGTGGGCCACGATGATGATATCGATATGACAAACTTGAATTTGCCTTATTTTGGCGCAGGCGGCAGCGGTGGCGGGCATGGAGATCATCTGAAAAGTTTAAGCGAGGATCCAGTTTGGCTGGTCAGGCCCTTTGATTATAGTGGTGGTTTTATTGGTACTGACATTGTTGTTATACCCACGAGTCTATATTTAATAGCCAGGTATGATTGGGTTGACCTGCAGAATCAATGGGCTGATCCTGTGAATGGCAAAGAGGTACGCGCTGATCAATCAGCTTCCTGGGAGTATGGTGAGGATAATGACGGCAATCCTACATATCTGGATTTTGGCGATCCCATGCCCCGGGGAATGACTGGTAATGAGGAGGCAGATCCGGATAAAGGCCAGAATGCTTATAATAGAATGACGTTCGGTGTCCGCTATCATTTAACCCAGCCGCTGACACTCATCTATGAATTTGCATCACAGGATAATCTTTTTGGCTTTCCTGAACCGGGTTCCAATATGTACAACCCGGACTGGGTTGCCGGCATGGGCAGAACGGTCAACGTGGATTCCCATTGGCATATGTTTATGGTTATGTTTGCCTTTTGAGGATTATGATTATGATTAAAAAAAGATTCATTTTATTATTTTTTGTATCCTCTTTCCTGTTAAGCCAGGATGATGATTTACTGGTTATAGGCAAAAAAGTGTATACGGAAAGCTGTGCTGTGTGTCATGGCTTATCAGGAAAAGGTGACGGTGTTGTAGCCGGTAACCTGGAAGTCAAACCGCGCAACTTTACCGATGGTAAGTTCAAAGTCCGTTCAACACGATCCGGACAGGTTCCCCTGGATGAAGATTTATACCGCATATTGAGCCGTGGCATGGGCCACGACAATGCCATGCCCACTTGGTCCCATTTACCCCCGAACAGCAAACATGCTGTCATTGAATATATAAAAACATTTGCACCCAAAAAGTTTTCACGTCAGCATAGGGCAAAAGTGGTTCCTATGCCGCCCCGCAAAGCAAATACACGAGAAAGTATTGCTGCCGGCAAACAATGGTATTTAGATATTGAATGTGCAAAATGCCACGGCATGAACGGACACGCTGACGGCCCCAGTACAAAAACATTGAAGGACACCTGGGGCAATAAAATTGTACCTCCGGATTTGTCCAAGCCCTGGCTGTTTATCGGCGGATCAGAGGCAGAAGATATCTACCGTACTTTATCAACGGGTTTAACCGGCAGCGCCATGCCGGCATTAGAAGGAACTTTAAATGAAGATCAAACCTGGGACCTGGTAAATTTTTTAATGCATGAATTTATTGACCCCGGGAACTACGCACCGCGTTAACTAAAAGGAGTGAGAGTTATGAAACTAATATCAAAACTAACTGCATTAATAATCATCGCCAGTTTTATCTTTGTGTCCTGTGAAGATGAAAAAGAAGAAGCTATTTCGGCATCAATCCATGCAGAAGTACATTTCATGAATTATGTTGCTGGAAGTGATGCGACTATGATGATGACGTATCTCTGGGAAGGCAGTGATTGGACGACAGCCAAAGCAGCCGGAACTGTAGCCAACGCTATGTTCTCGGTATCTGTATCTGATACATTAACTACAATGTCCGAAGCTGAGTTCGAAAACCTGCCGGCAGGTACATATTATATGGGCGTTTTTGAAACAAGCAGCATGTCTTACGATGAAAACGATACTGCTTTGAGAAGTGCCGGTTATTATAATACTTCAGAAAACGGCAACAACCATATGATGACTCCCACAGGAATAGAAGTGGCCGAATCCGAAGATTATCATCTGGAAACAATGATGATCATGGGTATGTAATCGAATGAAGTCAAATATGATTAGTCGAAAAAGGTTGGGAATAATTGCTGGTGTGATATTTATCAGTTCACAATTGTTTGCCGGCGGTTCCATTACCGGTACGGTGACCTATGAAGGAAAAATTCCCAAATTGAAAAAGTTTGACATGGCTATTGAGCCTGTGTGCTTGATGAAACATGAAAAAGATCCTGTAAAATACACCGGGCGGTCAGAAGCTCTGGTCCTGGGTGATGGGAATACCATGGCGAATATATTTGTCCAGGTCATCTCTGGACTGCCGGAAAAAGAATACCCGGCACCGGAAGAACCGGTGGTATTGGATCAGAATGGGTGTACCTATATGCCTCACGTCCTGGCCCTGATGGTGGGTCAACCTTTGAAATTTCTTAATTCCGACAGTGTGCTACACAATCTGCATACCCTGCCTGAGGAAAATGACGAATTTAATGTGACCATGCCAAAGTTTTTGAAAGAAACAATCCGATCATTTGAATATCCTGAAGGGATGTTTGCAATCAAATGTGATGTGCACCCGTGGATGGGTGGTTTCATTGCAGTATTGGAACATCCATTTTTTGATGTGACAGAAAAGGATGGACAATACCAGCTCAATGATTTACCTCCGGGGACTTACACATTAGAAGCCTGGCACGAGAAATTGGGTACCCGATCTGCAGAGGTAACTATCACAGGAGATGAAACTAAAAATATCGATATACTCTTCAAGCGGTAATCATTAGGCTATGTCAACGACGGAGCATTCCCGGCAAAGTTTCTGGCGTCAATACATATTTTCTGTAGACCATAAAGTCATCGGTCTGCAGTATGGCTTGACCTCACTATCCTTTCTGTTGCTGGGTTTTATGCTCATGGTACTCATGCGCTGGCAGCTGGCTTACCCCGGTGAAGTCATTCCCTGGCTGACTTTTGTCGTGATCTTTATCCTGCTCGGTTTGGGAATACTTTTACTATCCGGTAAGAGTCGACCTTATCTGGCGCTCAACAGCCTGATCTTTTTCGGAATTGCCGCTTTGATCTGGTATTTTTCCACGGGAGAAGAACGCCTGCCGGGTGGAATCATGCTGCCAGAGTTTTACAACCAGTTAGGAGCCATGCACGGGACGATTATGGTGTTTCTCGGTGTAGTGCCTCTAGCTGTAGGAGCCTTTGGTAATTACATCCTGCCCCTGCAGATCGGCGCTCCGGATATGGCTTTCC
>CAJXJG010000133.1 GCA_913054425.1 uncultured Fidelibacterota bacterium | reverse complement strand
CTATTCCGTAGGTTTCTAAGGCATTAATTCCGTTCTCAGGATTCATTGTTTGTTGCTGGTTCATGATTTGTCCTTTCTTTTAGTATCAAATACTCATGAACTGTGCCAAAGTAAAATATACTGAATTTGGTAACTATCTATGGCAAATTGACAATTTCTCTGTCATAGAATGAATAAATTTTTGGCAAAATGGCAGGATATGAAAAAAGCCCGACACTCAAGTTGAATGAAGGGCTTTTTTAATAAAGCAATATATTTTGCTTTTATTAGCGTATAACCCTGTACGGTAAGGCCCATACTGCTGTGTGAACGTCTTCTTCAGTATCGAACAGCGTACCAAAATCTATTACGTCAAAAAAAGCGCGGAAGAGACGGCTTGGTTTTTGTTCATTATTGAAATAATATCCAGGTCCATGTACTTTCCATATTTTGGTAAATATATTATCATATATTGGATTGTTTCCATCGGGCTCAAGATTGTCGTACATTTTTTTTCGGGCTTTGTAATAACGGTGACGCCCGTAATGCATCACAACTCCTTCTCCGCTTTTATAATCAAAAACCGGGTCATTATTATTTATCACGCTAACTTCCACCTTTACTGAGTCTCCTTTATAAAACGTGGGTATTGAATCCCTGGGTACCCATGTTGTTTCAGCATCATCACCTGTCATAACAAATCCTGATTCCCACATGCCTGTTGAATTCATCGTGAAGTATTCAAGTTTTGTAATGGCGACTGTTTCATCTGTACTTCCGATTCCCAAGGTAAAGGCATCTACTCTCCAGCGACGGCCATTGGTATCTGTACTATCACCTTCCACAAAGCGTACCATGCGATGAAATTCACTGGCAAATGGTTTCTCAGTTTTATTTGTATCTGCTGTGGCAGTGTCAATGACAACACAGATAAAATGTCCGGAAATTGTACGGGTAATGTCGGCAATGGAGAAGTCTTCCTCATGTGAATAAATAATCGTCTTGGATACGGAGTTAATTTTCCGTCCAAAACGATAAATGTACCCGTTGTCAGGATGAAATACTTCCATCACCTTCCCCAATTTGATTTTCCCTGCTGATTCAAGACTGTCCGCAGTGTATTCATCATCTGCTTCACCTCCGTCATCCAGTCCTTCAAGCCCTAAAGCATCATCGTCCTCTATCAGGGATGACAGTTCTGATTCCCTATCAGAATAATTCTCTTGCTGTACATTAAAATCGTTATTTTGATCTTCACAACCAATGAAGAAAATACTTGTGATTATTAATGTTGTAATTAATTGTTTCATTTTTTTTCTCCTGTTTAATTCCAAAAACCTTTTTTTCGTCCACGTTTTTCATGGGATCGTCTCTTCATCTTCCGATGATCTTTAATCTGTTCTTTGACTTCCCCACGAAAACGGCGATCAAATCCAATTAGTTTTGCTCTCTGAGTATTATTTAGAACACCCTCCAGATCAAGGATGAATTTTTCCTGAAGCTCGAGTTTCTTGTTTTCAAGTTCAGCAATTGTTTTCAATTGAGATTTTATCTCTTTATTTTTGATTTCATCTCCCCTTTCGATCTTTTCATGCATAGATTCCATTAATTGTTTGTGTTCTTTTTGAATCTCAGCCAATAATTCCTTATGACTCCGCATTCGGGGAAAAAATTTCTCCGCTTGTTCTGGGGTTAGTTTTAAATATTCTGTGAGTCTCCACAATACCATCATTTCCATTTTTTCAGAACGTTTATCTTTCTTTATATCTTCCTGAGCTATAGTGTTTGATATGAGCACAGCTCCAATAATTAATAAAATGATCTGCTTCATTTTGTATTCTCCTTTATTTGGTTAATTATATCAAAATTCATTTCATCTAAAAATTTCACTGTTTCCCAGATATCATCACTGGCATCCACCAGCATTACTGATAAGTCTGCTAAATAATTTTCCAATTCCTCATCATCTTCCTGAACTGCAGCGGTTAAATTATCATCAAGCCAGGGATCTGAACCTTTATCAAGTTGTGTGAATGAGGATACAGCCACAAAAAGGATAACGAGACTCATGGAAAGTCCGGAAATAAATCGGTGGTGTTTTAGCATATTCTTTTCTCTTTGTAAATGTAATGCATCAATGAATTTATTTTTATCATTAATTAAATCAGATTCAGTCATAATTTGTTTTATTTTTTGTTCAAAATTCATTGAAATTTCCAAGCCACTTTTTTAATTGTTGAATTCCGTGATGATAGTTCACTTTGGCAGTATTTTCACTTATCTTAAGTAGGGCGCCAATATATTTATACGGTAACTCCTGTGATATTCTCATCATTACTATCAACCGCTGTTGCTTTGGAAGCCTTGATACACAATTCCATAAATCTGTTTTTGTCCATTCTTTTTCAATACTATTATCTCTTTCTCCCGGATCCGGTACCTCATCAAGGTGGAGTAAACCCCTCCAGCGATTTCTTTGAATAAATGAATAAGCTGTATTGAAATTAATGCGATAGAGATAGGTTTTAAATTCTGCCTCAAAACGGAATTTCTTAAGAGATTTATAGAGTTTAATAAATACATTCTGGGTAAGGTCTTCTGCCTCCATGGGATCATTCGTAAATTTGAGGAAGAAACCGTAAACAGTGTCCATGTGTTTTTTAACCAGTTCATTAAACGCAGTTTGACTGCCATTTTGAAAGTTCTGAATAAGTTCATTATCTTTTTTCATACATAATTATCCTATTTGACGCAGTAATGGATAAAAGGTTAAAAATAAATCTACACTTTGGAAATAGAAAAATAATCAAAAAACAGTTCATCTTCAATTTTCTTCATTCTATAATTTCCTGCCTTGTGTCTAATTTCCACCTATGAATTATAACCAGGGAGATATCTCAGCTACTCCTGCCCAGAAACGGGCAATAATTCATCCACCCTCCCCTTTGATGATCCTGGCCGGTGCAGGAACCGGTAAAACATTTACGCTTGAGCACCGAATTGTATATCTCATTGAACATTACAACGTAAAACCTGCAACTATTCTGACGATTACCTATACAGAAAAAGCGGCCAGGGAATTAAAAGAGCGTATTTTAAAAAAAGTAGGTAAATCTGCCCATGCTATGACAGTAGGAACATTTCATTCTTTCTGCTACCAGTTATTGCGCGATTTCAGTACAGAACAGCTTCCATCCCTATTGGAAGAAAGCGAAGCAATCTACATGCTTCTGAAATGCTTTGATGACCTTGGTCCTTTTGAGTCAGACGAATTTCCATTAAATCCACAGCGGGCTGTCATAGAAAGTTTTATTCCGTTTTTCAATCGGTCCCGGGATGAACTCTTAGATATTGAAAAACAAAAAACACCCGGAATTACGGAAAATGGAATTTCTCCTGAAACTGCTGCCCAAATGAATGACCTGAAGCGCATTTTTCCTTTATTCCAGCAATGGAAACGGGACATGAAAGTGGTGGACTATGGCGACATGATTCTTCTGGGCTATAATCTCCTCAAGGGAAATGATACTGTATTACAAGCAGTTCAGGAAAAATATCAGCATGTGATCATAGATGAATTCCAGGACAATAATTTTGCCTTAAATGAGATCATCGGGCTTATTGCGCAAAACCACCGCCAGATCACAGTTGTGGGTGATGAAGATCAGACCATATACAGTTTCAGAGGCGCTAATTCATATAATATTTCAGAATTCAAAAAACGGTTTGGCGGTGAACCTATAGCGCTTGAGGATAACTTTCGTTCTACTCAATCCATTCTGGATCTTGCTAATGCATCTATTAAAAACAATACAGAAAGAGAAGATACACATTTATTCGCGAAATTTCGTAAAGCTGGCCCCAAACCGAAATTGATCTGGGGTGAAAAAAATGAGCAACTGGCATTTCTAAGCAATAGGATTTCAGAGTTACTTGATAAAGGCCATGATAATAAAGATATTGCCGTTTTATGCCGAACCCACTCCCAGGTAAAAGCTGTTGCAGAAGCATTACTAAAGTCTGGGATTCCTGTTCAGGCACGAATTCCACATTATTTCAGTATCCCGGCGGTATTGGACCTGGTGTCATGGTGCCAGATAATTGCGGACGGAAAACTGCAGGACAATGCCTTATTTCGGCTGATTGAAAACCGTTGTGGAGCGGAAACAGCTCATAATATCTTCAATAAATGGCAGCGCCGGGATGAGACTCCCCGTCTCGCACTGATCGGCACTGACCAAACAATCATTGAGGAATTCCCCCAGCTCAGGGAATTTCTGGATGATATTAAATTTTTCCAGAATATCATCCAGAAACAATCTGCCGGTGAGATGGTCTGGAAGATTTGTGTAAAGACCCATCTTTTTAGACAATACTATCACCGCTATACCCTGGATGATCGCTTGGCAATGCTGAACGTGGGTGATTTTCTAAAACGTGCCCAGAATTTTTCAAGACGCAATCCAAGAGATCATGGACTGAGTGCTTTTAATATATATGTGGAAGCTGTTATAATTTCCGGTGGACTACAGACCATTATACCGGAAGAATACAAACTACTCAATGGCGTAAGAGTATCAACGATTCATAGTGTAAAAGGCGGTGAGTATCCTATTGTATTTCTTCCCCTTCTACGCTCAGGAAGTTTTCCTCTGAATTATAGATTAAGGGTAATGATTGAACGTCCGCCTGACGAATGGTTGTCCTATGAGAAATCGTCCCACATTACCCCTAAAGATCATCATATCGAGGAAGAGCGTCGCTTATTTTATGTGGCAGTTACACGAGCAAAAGAACAATTATATTTGTTAGCTCCTAGAAAAGCAACATCAAGATTTGTCAAAGAATTACCTGAAAATATCATGGAGGAAACCGTCATGCAGGACTTCAATTCAAACAAAAAATCATATTCAGATTTGCGTATCAAATACGAACAAAAAATACAAAAAGCCATGGCCAGCGAGCAATTTGATAAAGTGCACGATTTGGCAAACGCACTGGAAGTTAGACATCATTCTGAAGATGGTGATGATTTGGAACTGGGCTCCAACGATTGGGAAAAAGAGCTGGCTCAAGAATTAGAACAGGATTTTGAGCCCAACATCAACGGGAGACTGTATCTCTCTGCCAGTGCCATCGAAACCTATGAACAATGCCCCTTGAAATATCGGTTCGGACGAATCGATGGCATTCCACAAACAGCCAGTAAACCTCAGCTAGTATTTGGAAACATCATCCACGTCGTCCTGCAGAGATTTCATGAGCCTGGTAAAGAATTGACAAGAGATCGGATTGTTAAATTATTGGAAGAAGAGTGGAAAAAAGG
>CAJXJG010000132.1 GCA_913054425.1 uncultured Fidelibacterota bacterium | reverse complement strand
TCTATCAGCAGTTTGAACAAATACAAACGACTGTATGGAATGGAGTTATTGAAAACTGGACAGAAAAAAATTCGCAAACAGTTGTAGAAGCTAGTTTCGATGCACAGGGGAACAAAAAAAATATATACAGATGCTATTTATTGGGAGAAATAAATGTTTTTCTTGCTGATCAACGTTTATTGGAAAAAATGAAAAAACAAAAAGAACTCATGACAGCATTTCAAGCTACACAGGCATACGATAAACTTCAGGAAGACTTGGAGCGTTATAAAGAAAAACTGGGAATGTGATTTAGCACATTTAAAATAATAGAGATTTTTATATAAATATTTAGAAATGTTTTGATATAACAAATTAAGGAGAAGGTGCTTTGAAACGTTTATTGCAATTGTTTTTAATAAGCATGTGCGTATTAAGTGCCCAGCCCAAGCCGAGTTGGGTGGAATTGGTTTTGAGCGGGGAAACTCCTAGAGATCCAGAATATTATATTGGTATAGGCCGAGTTGATATAAACAAACGATCACGCGCGGAATATGAAAATGAGGGTAAGGAACTTGCCTTAATAGATATTTCCAGCCAGATCAAAACACAGGTTATCGGTATATCCGAGTCTTATTTCTTTGAAGACCAGGAAACTATGGTGGATCGTTTTCAGGCAAAATCAATGACTATTACGTTTGGTGATTTGGAGGGTTTGGAACTGCACCGGAAATTTTCGACGAGGGATGAATATTTTGTCTATTATCGATTAAACAAAAAATCACATAAGGAAAACATGGAAAAGGCTGTAACTACTGCCAGGAACCTATTCGATGATTTTATGAACATAGATGAAGATAATGACCCCATACATCGATTAAAATTACTTATCCATTGTTACGAATATCTGTATAAAGCTCTGGGTGGAGCTGGGGTTATGCACCAGGATAATGAGCGTGAATTTAATTTAACCAGCAGGGTGCAGACTGAAATAGAAACCATCGTCAACAATATTCAATTGAAAACAGTAAAAAATAGCTATAGAGCTGTTGTAGGTGAACGGGTTAATGATCCCTTGAAAATCGAAACAGATATATACCTACCCAGGGGTGAACGTGTGCCCATAAATGAATTACCTTTAATATTTATATTCACAAAAGGAAATGGTGAATTTTCCAGTGCCGCAATAGTTTCAGATGAATATGGTGTAGTATCGACCTACATAAACAAAATTACTTCCAAGTATCCCACACAGTTTGTTATGGCAAGGTTAAACCTGAAAAATCTCACGCTTGAACCAACGAAACCCAGTTATTTGGATGATTATTTTGAAAAATTGAGCAATAATCGATCTATAACATTCACTATTGAAGTTAGCGAATTAAAAAATGATAGAGTGGCTATTTTTGTTGTAGGTCGTGAAGGCATATCCAATCCGGAAGAACGTATCATTAATCGTCATTTTGAGGAAGCCTTCAGCAAGGTATCTGATTTTGAGATTAAAGACCGCAAATACGTTGACCGCATACTGAAAGAAAATCAATGGGATGCAGCCAGAGTGTGTGACGACAATGAATGCCGCATGCAGATGGGAAAAATTCTGGATGTGGATAAGATGATCTTTGCCGAGCTTACGTACCTGGTAGGCAGCAAAGAATATAACTGTTACATGAGCCTGAATGATATTGAAAACAATACCACCAGCGAGCCGACCAATTTTGAATTAAAAGTCAAATCAAAAGATAAGTTTGGTGATTTAAAGAATATTATACCTAAATGGGTAAGAGAATTCTATGGCTCGCTGAATCCCGGTATGATCACTTTTCATAATGATACGCCGGCGCGGGTTAATGTAATTATTGATGGTAAGAATGAGGGTTCCCTGCCCATGTATGAACGGGAGTTTAAAGAGGGAAAATATGAAATTACTTTCGTAAGCCCCGGTTTTGAAACAAAAGAAGCGCAATTCTTTATCAGTCCCACAGCGCCCATTGAACAACGGATATCCCTGGTACAGAAAACAAAAGGTAAGGCGTTTATGCGTTCACTGGTTTTACCGGGAAGAGGCCAGCGGTACAGCGCTGATGAGGATCACGGCGGCCGAAAGATCACCGGGTTTATCTTTACCGGTTTAACTGTCGCCAGCGCAGTTGGTTCTGGTTATTTATGGTATAATTATTCACTCACCAAGTCGGAATATGAAAAATCCAGAAATGATTACCTGGCCCAGGAGCTCATGGAAAATATAGATACGTACAAAATAATCATGGAAGATGATCATTCTACCATGTCTTCTGCAAAAACAACCGCTTCGATCATAACCGGTTTATTTGCGACAATCTGGATTTCCAGCGCCCTGGAGGCCATGCTCAACTTTCCTACAGATTATGGCGTGGGTGCTTCATTTTCATATGATCCTATCCATGTGCAGAATCAACTCTATTTATACAAGACATTTTGACGCGTATCCCATTTACCATTGGAGTGATTTTACTTTTTATTTCCTGCGATGTGGATGATGTAGAATACAAAAACCCGCTGGACCCGGGGAACCCCGAATACGAAGAACCCAATACCACCATCTCCAGCCCCCAACAGGGTTTAACTTATTATGAACATTCCTTTGTTGCTACCTGGGAGGGCAATAAAGAGGATATGACCTTCCGCACCAAGCTGGATGACGGCGACTGGAGCTACCAGCTGGGCGATACGGACTGGTATCAATATAAATTCATGAACCTGGAATATCTGGACGAAGGCAATCATACCTTTGTAGTGCAGGGACGGTATGTGTCTGGAGATGTGGAGCCTCAGCCGGACAGTGTATCCTTTACCATCAATGCCGTGACCGGCCCGGCACTGCGCTTTTATCACATGGAGACCACTGCATCAATAAATGATCAAATTACTTTGGATATTTACGCCGAGGAAGTGTCTAACATCGCTGGGGCGGAGATCATCATCGATTTTGATCCCAGCATGGTGCGGGTGGACGGCTGGAACATCGGCCAGTTCATGGAAACGGCCGGGGTGGACCCCCTTTCATTCACGGAAATTGATAACAACAGCGGCGAGGCCATCCTGGATATTGGCGTTATGGGTGCGACCCTGGACGATGTTTCCGGCACGGGCATCATCGCCAGCCTGGAGATAACGCTCCTGGCTACGGGTCAGACGGAACTGACGTTTAATAACCAGTCTGCTTTCAGGGATAAAGACAACAATGAAGTGGATATTGTGGAGACGGTAAAGGGGATAATTTTAATTGAATAAACATATTGAGAAGACAATAATGAAGAAACTAATAGTATTAGCAACCTTAAATATTGTTTTTGCCCAGGACTTTGAAGTGAACGGGGACCTGAAAGTGGAAGGCAATCTCATCTTCCAGGATGAGTCATCTATGACCACAGCTTCTTCTGGATCCCCAACCGGTGCTGTGATCACCTTTGCCCGCAGCACGGCTCCAGATGGATGGTTGTTGTGTGATGGCAGTGCAGTCTCACGGACAAACTATGCTGGCTTGTTTGCCGTTATCAGTACGATTTATGGGGAAGGTGATGGTTCTACGACTTTTAATTTGCCGGTTATGGGCGGAAAAGGTCCCAAAGGATATGATGCAAACAATGCTGTCATTCCATACGATGAACTGGTAGATAGAACCGTCAATGTTGAATAATTAATAACAGGGTCTTAACTGAAAAAGGCCCAAGGAAACTAAAATGAAAAAAATAACGATCACACTAATTCTGGTTTTAAGTATTGGATTTGGACAAGGTGTTACCCTGGATCCGACCAGCATTGAATTTGGGCCGGTTACTTTAAACAGCACAAAATATGATACGGTTCAGGTAACCAATGATTTGGGCACAGCCCAGACCATTACCTTTTCCGGCCAGTCTGCGCCCTTTTCCATTACACCGGAAGCGTATTCATTTGCTGCAAATGAAAGTACAAACTTTATATTGGCATTCACCCCCACGTCCCCAGGGTCTTTCAGCCAGACGCTGACTACCACTGGTGATGTTCTGGCCACTGCGACACTGCCTCTTACAGGAGAAGGAACCAATGTTAATATTTCTGTATCTACCGATATACTCAGCTTTGGGAATGTTGCCCTTGGGCAATCTTTAAGCAAACCACTGACAGTGTACAACACCGGGACCGGCAATATGCTGATCAGCAGTATTACCATTGGGGATGACATGTGGACCGCGGACGTTACAACCCTGACTGTCGCAGAAGACGACAGCGGGACACTGAATATTACTTTTACACCTGATATTACTGGTAATTCGCAGACCACCATGACCCTGGCCAGCAATGACCCCGACACACCCGTACTGAGTGTGTCGCTGGATGGTTCCGGTGTCTCCAATATATCCGGTGAAGTGAGCGGCACATGGACTCTTGCCAACAGTCCCTATTATATTATAGAAAACTCCATCGTACCCTCAGGACAAACCCTGACTATTGAACCGGGTGTGGAAGTTATTTTTAATGGGAGTTATTTTTTAGAGGTAGATGGTACACTTATATGCACTGGAACATTGGATAATAATATTTATTTTCGTGGCGCGAATGATACACAACAGGGAAGTATAGTATTTAGTAATGCGGACACTGCACCTTCGTTTACTCACTGTCAATTTGAAAATTTAAATGGAGGTATACTCTATGATAATTTTGATGACCAGTTGTGGGATGATACGTGGAATGCAGAAGGAGAAACGGACGGTGAAGTTTCAATTCAACCAGTGGGTGGTGGAAATTATTGTATATATGTTTATGGCAATGATACCGATACATACATCGAATCTGATGCGCCAATAACTGTAGGGGACAGATGTTTTATACAATTTAGCTTTCGTACAAAAATGTATTCTGATTACGGATGTGAAGCCCAAGTATATATTGAACTAAATAACAGTGGTAGTTGGGATCAAGTTTGGTCTGCATATCCCTATAATAATCAATCCTATTACTACTCTTGGCATTATTTCCGAATAGATATTTCAAGTTATGTGGAGTATGGTGATCAGATCAAGGTTCGTTTCTATAGCAAAATAAATAACACAAGTGCTAACAATGATCAGATGCATTCACTCTTTGATGATATTTCAGTTGGGTCAGGTGCTAATATATCTTCTAGCGGAACAGTTGATCTCACTGGGGTAGAAATTTCTAATTGTGTTGGTAATGGTATATTGTCAGAAAATAGTGTTACACTTAATTCTACAGGAGTCTCAAACGCAAGTAGGAGTGGTGTCATTTGTATTGATGGTGATGTTACCCTGACTGGTTCTTTTGTTAAAGGATGTGGGAGTTATGGAATCTATGTGCA
>CAJXJG010000131.1 GCA_913054425.1 uncultured Fidelibacterota bacterium | reverse complement strand
ATATGCAAGGTCAACAGCAACCTCACTAGCCTCATTTTCATTGATTCGGTGTTCACACACCAATTCTGCAAGATAGCGACAATCCACTCGTCGTGCCATATCATGGCGTGCAGGAATAGAAAGAAAAGCACGTGTATCGTCATTAAACCCAACCGTATTGTAAAATCCAGCTGTTTCTGTCGTCATTCTACGATAGCGTAGCATTCCATCCGGACTGTCAAAAAACCACCAGGCAGGCCCAAGTTTGAGGCATGGATAGTGACCAGCTAAAGGAGCTAGTTCTCTGCTGTATGTTGATTCATCCAATGTAAATAATATTAATGTTAATTTTTTTTCGTTACCAAAGCGATTCAATAAAGGGCGTAGGCCATGTACATAGTTAGTCGACTGTGGAATGTCAGCACCCATATCACTTTTAAATTTCTGAAATATTTCTTTATTATGGTTTCGAAAAGAACCTGGATGTAACTGCATGACCAACCCGTCATCTAAACTCATTTTGGCCATTTCCGTTAGCATCTGTCCTCTGAACAATTCTGCTTCAGTTTCCTTCAAATCTCCATGGAGGGCTTTTGAAAACAATTTCTCACATTCCATTTTTTCTATATCAGCTGTAAACGCACTAGGATGTCCATGATCTGTTGAAGTGGCCCCAACAGATTTGAAGAACTCTCTGCGTGAAGCTAACGCTTTCAAGTATCCATTCCAAGTTGTACAGTTTTCGTGCGTCAACATTCCTAATTCTTCAACATTATTTGTAAAATTTTGAGCACTCGGATCGACAACCTCGTCTGGACGGAATGCAGTTATGATATTGCCCTTCCAACCGGAATTCCGGATTTTTTTATGGTGACGTAAATCGTCTAAAGGTGATTCGGTAGTCGTGAGAGTTTCAATTTGAAAGCGATCAAACAATGCTCTAGGCAGAAATTCAGGTTGTTGTAGTTTGTGCTGAATTTGATTGTATATAGTTTCAGAAGTTTCAGGTGAAAGAGACTCCCTTATACCAAACACGAAGTACAATGCATGATCTAACCAGATACGTGACGGTGTACCTCGAAATAAATATTGAAATTCAGAAAATTTTCTCCATATTTTTAGTGGATCGTTTTCAATGTACGAACCTTCTGACGGATGAATCCCAAGTTCTTCCAGTGAAATTCCCTGGCTGTAAAGCATTCTGAGGAGGTAATGATCCGGAATAATAAAAAGCTCTGACGGGTTTCCAAAAGGTTTATTATTGGCGAACCAGGCTGGGTTTGTGTGTCCATGTGGGCTAACAATGGGAAGATATTCAACCTCTTTAAATAGTCGCCGAGCTACAGAACGAACGTTAGTGTCTGTCGAGAGCAATCGATCTGGATGAAGAATTAATTGGTTAGAATTTGTTTCCATCATTACCCAAAAAACGAATTATTGCACATCAATGGTTTGACAAAACATAATTGATATATTAGGATGATATATCAATTGTTGATAATTTCAAGGATTTTCTTTTTTTATTTTCTTTTTTTACTGATTGTCATCCAGAATACTAGTAAATAGTAATTCATAGAAGATCTTCCCCTTTTTCAGGTACTTTCTCTTGATACGAATCCATGATCGCTTTCATCTTTTTCTCCATTAGAAGTATAAACTTAAGACTGGAGCAATGGAAAATACAGTGAGAGAGAGAGTTATGTTTTGCATTTTTTTAGAAAGTTCCTGAGATGGTAAAATATGCACTAAAGTAAATGATACAAGGCTACAAGAGTTCCTTAAAATAAAGGTTCGCAGATTTCAGAAAAATCAAATTTAACTTGTAATAAAATAATTTAAAAAAATACCAATGGAACTTCATGTATTATGTTTCTAATAGACCTCCTCTTCCGGAATCTTCTGTAATTGTCAGGAAAAAAAATCTTGTTCAACAAGTATATCAAATTTTATATGAGTCAATAATTTCACTCTGGTTGAAACCTGGACAACCATTGAGAGAAAAAGAAATTTGTGAGCAATTACAAATTTCCCGTACTCCGGTTCGAGAAGCGTTGTTGAAATTGGCTGATGAAAGACTGATCGTAATTCTTGATCGATCAGGCACTTATGTATCTAGAATTAACATTCAAGATGTTCGGGAAAGCCAATTTATTCGGGAGTCTTTGGAAAACGCTATGGTTCGTGATGCGGTAAGGAATTGGAATACAGATCTGTCTGAAAAATTGTCATTGTTGCTTGAACAACAAAAACTGTGTGTCAAAGATGATAACCGATTAAGACTGTATGAGTTAGATGAAATGTTCCATAGAACAATTGTGGAATTTCGTTTTTCAAGTCGGATTTGGAAAATCATAAATAATGCCAAAGCTCAAATGGATCGAGTGCGAATTTTGGCTTTGCCTTTGCCAAGAAGTGCTGCCGAAATTGTAGAAGAGCATTCAATAATTTATGAAGCACTATGTTCCGGAAATGAGACACAAGCTGTAGAAGCCATGACCTTCCACCTAAACACAGTCTTCACCTCTTTGGAACAATTACTGGAAAAACACCACGAATATTTTGAAGAATAAGCTGGTTAAAAATATAAAATTGATATTGATACAATGAACCAGGCCAAAACTGAGAGATTTCCCCGTTTGACATCTGTCCAACTTTTGGCTGAAGAAATCCCTAAGCCGAATTATGATCGCCATTCACTAAAAATAGGTATTGTCCATTTCGGAATTGGGGCCTTTCATCGTGCGCATCAAGCGGTTTATTTGGATGAAATTTTAGGACATGATTCCGGTGATTGGATGATTTGCGGGGTGAGTCTCCTCCATTGCACCACACGTGATCAAATGTTGCCTCAAAATTCGCTTTACACCGTTGCGGAGCGCACTGAAAGAGGTGACAGTCTAAAAGTCATTGGTTCTGTGAAAGAAGTTTTGTTTGCACCGAAAGAGCAAATCGAAGTCTTAAAACGACTTGCTGATTTTCAGACAAAACTGGTGACTCTGACCATTTCGGAAAAAGGATATTGCCATGATCCGTCCTCCGGGAAATTACTGAAAAAACATCCTGATATTTTACACGACATTGCAAACCGTAACTTTCCTATAAGTGCCATTGGATTTTTGGTTGCCGGATTGGATTTAAGGTATAAGGCAGGCCTTCCGCCTTATACGGTGCTGAGCTGTGATAACCTCCCGGAAAACGGGAAAATGCTCAGAAATTTGGTGCTTGAGTTTTCCGAAATAATCAATCCTGAATTAAATCAATGGATAGCGGATCAAGGATGTTTTCCTTGCAGTATGGTAGATCGCATTGTCCCGGCGGTAACAGAAAATGACAAATTGTCCATTGCGCAACAATTAAAGTGTAGAGATGAAGCCGCAGTTATCTGCGAACCTTTCCGACAATGGGTAATTGAAAATAATTTTGCGTGCGGATTTCCGGATTTGCAAAGCGTAGGGGTGGAACTTACTGAAGACATTAGGCCGTATGAAGAAATGAAACTTCGTCTGCTCAATGGAGCACACTCGACAATCGCATATCTTGGCTATCTTGCAGGCTATGAGTATGTTTCTGATGCTATGCTTGATTCTACATTTTTGAAATTTATTCGTGAAATGATGGACGAAGAAATAACACCTACATTGCAAACACCGCCTTCTGTAGATTTAACTCATTATAAAAACGTGCTTTTGAACCGTTTTAAAAATCCAGGTTTGAGTCATCGAACTTGGCAGATTGCTATGGACGGTTCACAAAAATTACCTCAACGTCTGTTGAATACCGTCCGTGCGCAAGTTCTCCACAAACGTCCTTTCTCAAAAATATCCTTAGCTGTAGCCGCATGGATGCGGTTTATTTTGGGAGTTGACGAATTTGGTAAAGCAATTGAAGTCCGTGATCCAATGAGTGAACGGTTTAAGATAATAGCTTTTGAAACAGGTATATTGGTATCAAAGAAAATTGTCTTTGAAAATTCTGAATCATACACACGGGCAATACTGGATTTAACAGAAATATTTGGTAAAGATCTATCGCAGAATTCATTATTTTGCACACAAATACAAAAAACATTTACAAGACTCCTGAAAAATAGATCTACTCTATCTATTGAAAATTTAATTAAACACGATAGACTAGAATAGCAATAAACTTGTATAAAAAGATGATTTTACAAAAAAGAGGGTTTTGGAAGAAATATTTGTTTCTGAAATGGCTATCAAAGCCACGAATGAAGCACTGAAATAATTCGGTTCCGCAGGATATTCAAGGAATTTATCATTAGAACGCATTGTGCGGGATGTACGTATGTTTACAATCTGCAGATGTACAAAAAATTCAGCGCACTGTCTTGGCTTCTACGATGATTGAGAGGAAGCTCCCGCAAACACGGGATGGACATTTTTTCACTACCAGCACTGCAGGAATCCGCAGTTGGGAAGTCCATAGAAAAAGCCCTTCATCATGCTGCTGAACAGAACCGAGGCTGGGTGGGAGTCACTGAAAGTTCTGCCGGCACTCGTTGGCTGGAAAAAGGGAGTCTCCGGCATTTTCCCGCATTTAAAGTCAAGACTGTGGGCACGCTCGGTGCTGGGGATGTTTTTCATGGTATCTTCGCTTTGGGCTTGGCGGAAGGAAATACTAAGGAAAACTCAGTTTGTTGGGCTGCCGCTGCCGCTTCTCTATATTGTTCAAGATCTGGTGGAAGAAAGGCGGTACCAGAGAGGGAAGAAATCAACAACTTTCTTAAAAATAATAAATGAACCTATCCGCAAGCATTTGGTATTTGTATAAATCATCTCCAATAGAGGCTCTCAGTCTTGAACCTGATAGTGAACAAATCCATAGAGGTAAAACAATCTATGAAAAAAATTGTTCTACCTGTCATGGAGCTCAAGGAGAAGGTCAAAATCCAAATTCTCCTAAAGGGGGAATTAATGCAAATGGAACCTACATAGCTCCTTCTCTTAATGGGGCTGGTCATGCCTGGCATCATTCTAATGAGGTACTTTTTAAAACAGTCAAGGAAGGATCAATCGCTTCTGATTCACCAATGCGTGGATTTGGTGATCGTCTGAGTGATGAGAAAATTGTAACAGTTATTCAATATTTTAAATCCTTGTGGCCGGAAAAAATCCGAACTCATCATGCTATGCTTATTCAATAAACTGGACAGGAATGCCAAATGAATAGATAGAGAATAGTTTTTTTTAAGTTATAAACTAAAACCAACCCCATCATTCCCCTGTGAGTAACCCCCACTAATTCTTCACAGTCAGACACCCTCCAAGTAAACTCCCCTATTCTTGTTAAATCCCCACTCTAAATCAGAGAAGAAAGTCTTGACATTATATGAT
>CAJXJG010000130.1 GCA_913054425.1 uncultured Fidelibacterota bacterium | reverse complement strand
TTAGGGATAATAAAAATAGATCCAGATGGAATTATTATTTTATTGCACGAAATCGGATTGCAGTTTACATCAATGGTGATAAGACTAAATCCGTAGAGACAGATTTGCCGGAAGGACAATGGAAAATGCTCCTGGATCGAGATGAAATAAACTTAAATGGAATAAATGAAATCTCTGGCAAAATTATCATTCCACCAACATCGGGAATGATCTTTTCTAAGAATTAAGGTTTTCTTACTTCAGATAAACTATTTTACGACTAATTAATTGGTCACCAGCTTGAATCTGGATAAAATAAATTCCATTTGAAACGGATTGTCCATTATCCATTGATCCATCCCATTTAATCGAAAAGCGTCCTGCAGCATAATCCTGATCTCCTAAAGATTTTACTGTCCTACCTGTAATATCTATCACATCGATATTTACATGTCCAGATTTACCCTGAGAAAATTCGATAATTGTTGATGGGTTGAACGGATTTGGATAAATAGACACCAATTCAAAATTAGACGGCAAATTTTCATTCGGATTCACATTCAAGGCCTGGAGTGGATGATATTCAACATTGCCGAAAATATCCACATCAGCTAAACGGTAATCGTAATTAGTCCCACTTATAACTGACTCATCCAAAAACGCATAGCGGGTGGCGTAGCTTACACTACCCTGGCCCTGGAGTGCCGGATGGGTAATATAACTGGCGATCTCAGTCCAATTCTCTGAACTGGTCTTTCGGTCCAAAAGAAAGCCAAGGTTATCAATCTCACTGGCCGTTTCCCATTCCAATAAAACATTCCCATCTCGGTTGGATGCAGCCGTGAAAGACGTGAGTTCGACGGGGAGAGTACCATCATATGCTCCAGATGCATCTGGAGCATATCCAGACCCTAGGATATAACCCCGATAATGGCCAATGGATTGACCACTTGCCCTAACTGCGTCAGTCCAACCAGAAGAGGGATAACAAAAATATCGCCAATAACTATCCCATTGTTGTTCTGCGAATGAACAAAAACTTACTTTATCTGTTGAGCTAGTTACACCTAAAATAGATCTTTTAAATCTGAATTCGATATAATCTGTACCGGCAGCCATTTCAACTTCGTTTGTATTCAAGGTCAAACTATAACTCTCTGTATCATAACTATCCCATGCAGATGAACCATCATTATAATCTCTCACTTCAATATACCTATGGTTACCATCGCTACTATACTTACATACAATAACATAATCTGCGCTAAAGGGAGTTGTTATATTATTTCCCCATGCATACGAATCGGTAGTACCATTACTTCCGGCAGGATCCGTATCAAAATAAAAATAATAAGCCATATTACTATAATCGGCGTGGTCATCTGCTATGCCAAAATAAATATAGTTTTCATCCCATGTGAAATATGCATTATCACCGCTAGATACATCAGTAAAATCCTCGTCAGTTCCCCAGCCACTATTTGTACCGTTTATCGTAATTGTGTTGTATGTTGTAGCAAAAATGCTACCATATAAAAGGCATGTGATTAATATTATTTGTTTTCTCATAACGATTTCCTCATCGGTCTATTTTAGGTATAAAATCTTTTGTTGAGCAATCTTTTTTATTGTTTCAATCCGCACAAAATAAATTCCAGTTGCAACGGGCTGATTGAATGAATCTAACCCATTCCATTTTTCAGAATATCGTCCCGGCATCGAAATTCCATAATCTTTATTCCAAATCTTGCGCCCCTGGATATCAAATATGGTTAATTGGACACTGGATTCTTCGGTCAGATCCCATTTCAAAACAACCTGGTTATTAAAGGGGTTCGGTGAAGCAGGATAGATCCTGAATTTAGTGGGAATGATATCATCATCCAAGGCAAGTTGAACATCATCGATCGTAATTGTGATCGAGAGTGTATCACCCTCCCCACGCAAGCCTGGTAAAACAAGCGCGAAAAATATGATCCAAATACAGATCATAAATTCTTACTTAGGGCTCAGGGCGTTTCTATTTAACTGTGCCACGGCTGTCCCGCCCTGGCCGTCGCTCACAATGAACTGCACATTGGTATAGGTCCCGGATTGGGAATAATCTGGTGTCCATGTGAAAGATGCGGTTCCATCTGTATTATCCGTTAAAGTTGCACCGGTAGGCAAATTAGCCGATGTCCATGTAAGTGCATCTCCATCCACATCGCTTGCTGTAATCGAAAAAGCAAGTTCGGAACCTTCAGTACCGGATTGATCGCTCAACGAAGCAATAACAGGTGCATCATTGACTGCTGTCACCGTTACATCAAATGTATCCGTATCTGTCCCGCCATTTCCATCTGATACCGTCACCGTGAATGTGATGGCTGTGCTTGTATTGTAATCTGATGCAGCCGTTAATGTTAATGTTGTTCCACTCACAGATCCGGAAACTGTTGCGCTGGAACCTCCAGTTATAGTGTAAACTAAATTATCATTATCCACATCTGACCCAGAAAGTGTAAGAGTCGTAACAACATCTTCGGTCATAGTTTGATCGGAAACGTCCGTTAAAACAGGCGCCGTGTTTTGGTTGACTGTCAAGGTCCCATTTACATTTGTTGTCCCATCCCAAAATCCACCACCACCGGAACTGTATCCGCCATAAACATAGGTGGTTCCACTATCCATGGAAAACCGACTGGCATAATAGTAGGTGCCCCCAGAAGAAATAACGGACCCAATATCGGCTGTATATTCATCATTATTCCCGCTATCCGTATTGTAGGTCGCTGTGACCCAGGTCCACCCTGTCCCCGAGGGGTCAGAATTCGAAGAGGAATACCCAATCCCGGCAGTGACGCCACTGCCCTGTCCCGTTGAATTTGTCACACCAGATTCATAGATCTGGGCATAAACATTAAAAGAACTCCCTACATCGATTGTCCCACTTTCCGGGTACTGAAGGTTGACCCAGTCGATGTCATTGTCCGTAATGGTCAGACTAATTGACGTTGTATCGTTGGATGCAAATCCAAACGTCATGGTTAAGAGGATGATCGATTTTTTCATGGCAGACTCCTTTGGCTATTTTAAGTACAGAATTTTCTTATTTAGGTATCCTGTTTCAGACCTTAAGGAAATAATATAGACACCGGATGAAAGTGGGTGGGCGGAATCATCGGTCGCTATCCAAGAAACAAAATGATCTCCTTTCGTGTAATGCTTTTCAGGAAAAGTTTTCACCAGCCTTCCAATTACATCAAAAATAAAAACAGAAGCGGATGTGGGATCTGCAAATGAAAAATTGATCTGGATCTGTCCATTGAAGGGGTTGGGATAAGCGGAAAGGGTTTGATACTCTGTCGGTATTGGTGTTTCATCTTTAGTCCCTAGTTCCCATTCCTGGTTTGTGTAAACCACAGCTGATTTTGCCGGAATTGAATATTCGCCGTAATTCCCGTCACCGGTATAAAGGTCATTCCCCTGTTCTGTAATATTATACCAATTCCCACCCGATAGAAACGGAACGTTATAAACAGTTTTATCACTGGCTGAAAAATTTGCGATGACAACAACTTGATCATTATTATTTCCATCAGACTCATCTTTATACCCATACACAATGACCTTTTCATTCACAAATCTGTAAAGGTCATGAAAGGTTCCTTTTGAGAATGCAGGGTTTATTTTTCGGAATTTTGCCATTTTAGAGTAGTGCGATAAATGAGATTGACCCACATCAGTATTTAAGAGCGACCAATCCACCGCACGATACCCGAGTTTCTCTTCATCCCAATTCCCATTTCCATTATCGTCATTCCATCCGGATTGGAATCCAAATTCCTGACCTTGAAAAAGCATAGGAATCCCCATAGAAGTGAACATGAGCGTGGCTAAGAATTTGTCCCTTGCTCTCGCTTCTTCTACTGAATAACTATCAAAAGCGACCATTTCCTGGATGACAGATTGTTCATCATGAGAAATCATATATTTTACAGCTTGAGTTCGAAAACTGTAAGGGTCACCCCAATTTGAATATTCATGGAGTCCAATTATTTGGCTCATATAAGTCATAGTTGTATTAAACTGCCCATGGGCATCTTCTTTGATCAAATCGTGAAAACTGTCATGCCAGGACGATGTCAAATATGTATTGTCAATCAACCACGGATGAGCCGGTAAATGTTCTGCAATTTGGTAAGTCCCGGGTGCAAATTCATCCAATGCATAAGTCCATGCAGGAAATCCCAATTCGGGTTGACTTAAATCCCAACCCATATACCGGGTTGCATCAAATCGAAAACCATCAATCCGATATTCTCCTACCCAAATTTCGTGGACTTGATTTATATAATCCACTGTAAATGAATTAAAATGATCCAGATCCAACATTCCCCAGGATCCTTCAGTTTCATTGGGATTCAATTCTGTATGAATTTTTATATAAGGATTCAATGCATAATCCGGCTGAATCTGCCAGATTGGGCTTGATGAACGAACATGGTTCCAAACCAAATCCAGAATCACTGCGATCCCACGTTGATGGGCTTCATCCACCAATTCCTTAAAATCTTCCGGTGTGCCATAACTAGATTCAACGGCAGACATGAGTTCAGGATCGTATCCCCATGATCGGCTTCCTGGGAATTCTGTGACAGGCATAAGTTCAATGGCATTAATCCCTGATTCTTTCAAATGATCCAATCGATTTATAACATCTCCAAATGTTCCTTGTCCACTTCCTTGTGCTGCAAAATCATCAATATGAATTTCATAAATTATTAATGTATCAAGAGACGGTCGGATATACTCATCCGATTGCCAATTAAAATCATCTGCTGTTGTGACACCCCCTCCTCCAATCTCAATCCTGGTTTTACCATTGTCAATCCTACGAGATAATGGGTCAGCGATTCTACTACCGTTTAATAGAAGGTATTCATATGTGTATTGCCCAGCAGATAATTCCAACTCAATCCACCAAATATCTTCCATTCCAAGTGCTTTTTTCATAACAAGTGCGTCTGTAGATGATCCCGTCTCACCCGGCGCAGTCACAATCACCTGCATCACCGGTTGTCCAGGTGCAAATACAGCCAGGATCATTTCACTATTGATCCAGTTTGGACCCATTTTTACACCAGCAGGTAACCATTCTTCTTCTATCTCAATTTCCGGTTGATCATAGACGGTATAGAATTCTCCATCTATCAATGCCTGAACCCAGTAAGATTCAAATAGTGTCCGGGGTGAATCCAAGGATGCATAAAAGATGCCTGTCTCTCCGTTGAATAATTCAGTGGCATAAACCGTATCTTCCCCAATAGCATATTCAATTGAATTCACCGTACCATTTGTGAAAATGCCAACGCTAATTCCATCCACCAATCCA
>CAJXJG010000129.1 GCA_913054425.1 uncultured Fidelibacterota bacterium | reverse complement strand
AGAAAGCAACTCAGCTTTAAGCATGAACGATTTAGTCGTAAATCCGCCGTGGCCTCCCCATTGATACTTAAAGTAGTCAGGCTCAACTTTGCCTAGATGCTACGAAAGATGCTCCACAGTCAAAAGAAACTTGACTTTGTGATTTGGAATTCCTAATATGTAGATTAATTTTTTTAACCAAGCAAAGGAGAGTACAATGAAAATAACAAAGCTGTTTTTATCTGCCATTGCCACCGTGGCAATCAGCATGGGAGTGATGATGCCTTTAACCGTAAACGCAGCATCTGAAAAGCTCATTAACGATGCAAAAATAGAGGGTGAAGTAACTGTCTATTCAATCACTAGTCGTATTGCGAATGCCGCAAAAGGATTCGAGAAGAAATATGGGATTAAAGTCAATGCGCATAATTTAAAAGGTTTTGAATTGATCGCAAAAATCACTAAAGAAGGAGAAAGTGGTATTTCCGGTGCTGACTTTGTTATTTCACAGGATTCAGGACGTGTATTTGGAGAACTCATCAAACCTGGATTTGTTTATAATTATGTGCCAACAGACCTGGTGAATGTCATTCCCAAAAAATATCAGAATCCTCTGGCATTCAGTTTTATTACGAAAGTCTTCACATACAATTCTGAAACATATACGCATCCGCCTGTCAATAATGTTTGGGAACTGACTGATCCAAAATGGAAAGGGAAGTTTTTTTTTAAAGATCCGCTTAAGGAAGGAGTCAATGCCAATTTTTTGACCATGATCACTAATCCTGAGTACTCTCAAAAGCTAGAAGAAGCTTATGAAAGATATGCGGGGAAAAAATTGACGCTAACCACTCAAAATGCAGGATATGAATGGATTAAGCGTATTATCGACAATCAACTGGTTATGTTCACCAGCGACACTAAAATGGCTTCCGCATTGGGAATAAAAGGTAATAATATTAGTGCTGTTTCACTGGGTACCTACTCAAAATTACGATATCGCAAAAAGAAAAACCTGGCCCTGATGCCAATAATGGGTATGGAGCCTTTTGCAGGTTTTCATTATCCAAGCTTTTTGCTGATCACTAAAAATGCTAAGAATCCAAACGCTGCAAAACTGTTCATTGAGTATTTATTAAGCGAAGAAGGATTCAAACCATGGAGCGGTTCTTTGGGAACATATTCATCCAATCCAAATATTAAACCATATCCTGGTGATAATTCCTTTGAAGTCTGGTCAAAAATTTTGGTTGGAGAAGATCCTGAATTTACCTTTGAAAACAGGGTAGAAGTTGAGGATTTTTGGAATAACAGTATTTATTAAAAATATCTTCGGTAGCGAAGGGTTATAAATAAACCAATCGCTACCGAATTCAACAAAGATGATGATCCACACATAAATTCTGATAGTCTGTGATTTTATACTATGGGTTGTCAGATACCTCCTCAAAAAACCGTTAACTGTCCGATCTGATTTCAAAAAGTATTTTCTCCATATTCATGAAATTGTTAAATCGCACTAAAAGTTATTTAAGAAAACCGGAACATGTCATTTTATTGGGATTAAGTATTATTCTTGTATATCTGATTCTTTTACCATTGTTTTCAGTAGTTAATGATACATTTTTGGTCCACTCTTCTGAATTACGACGCATACGTGGGGCAGAAGCGGGAGATTATACATTTTATCACTGGATCAATATCTTCACAGGCAAGTTCAGCCAGAATCTGTTTTACAAACCACTAATCAATACAATTTTGGTGGCTCTGGTGACAGTTCTGATATCACTTGGTATTGGCGGTACATTCGCCTGGTTGGTTACAAGAACGGACATTAAGTATAAAAATATCATTTCAGGATTGTTCATCCTACCCTATATCATGCCCTCCTGGACTCTTGCAATGGCATGGTTAAACTTTTTTAAAAATAGTAACGTTGGTGGAGCTCCTGGACTATTTACTGCGTTGACTGGCATTGGGACAGCCAACTGGTTTGCTTATGGTTTTTTCCCGATCACCATTGTTTTGGGGATGCATTATGCTCCTTTTGCTTATATATTGATCGGTGGTATTTTACGGAACATGGACGCAAATCTGGAAGAAGCCGCGCAAATACTTAAAGCGACACGGTTTCAGATCCTTCGGAAAATCACAATACCGATCGTCTTACCGGCAGTGCTTTCGACTTTCCTCTTGGTTTTTTCAAGTGCCATCAGCGCATTTGCGGTTCCAGCATTTCTCGGTACTCCGGTCAGGTTCCAGGTCCTGACAACTCAGCTTTTTCGAACGATCAATGGAACCAGCCCTGGATATGGATATCTGATTGCTCTTGTCATGATAATTATCGGCTCACTGATTCTAACTATCAATCAGATGATTATCGGTAACCGTAAAACATTTACAACCATCACCGGTAAAAGCTCAAATATATCACTGGTTAAATTAAAACGATTACGAAATCCAGTCTCAGGATTTGTGATGATGATGTTGCTGGTAATTTCTATTTTTCCTCTCATCACCTTTTCCATTGAATCATTTTTAATGGAAGAGGGGAACTATGCCCTTGATAATTTTACATCTGTTTTCTGGATTGGAGAAGGGAGCCCTGATATTGCGAATGGAGAACCGGGCATTCTCAGAAATAAATATGTATTGAAAGGCTTATGGAATAGTTTTTCATTATCTGTTTTAGTTTCAATTATTGCGGGTACTGCAGGCATATTAATCGGATATGCGGTGGTTAAAAAAAGAGGCACCTTTACCGCAAACTCTCTAGACAAGTTATCCTTTTTTCCATATCTGATTCCTAGTATGGCATTTGGAGCGATTTACCTTTCCATGTTTGCGATTTCCCGGGGAATAATTCCATCTTTGTACGGGTCCTTTACAATTCTAATCTTAATTGGATCGGTTAAATATTTGCCCTTTGCGTCACGTGCGGGTATTAATGCTGTTTTTCAATTGGGTAACGAAATTGAAGAAGCGGCCATTATTTTCGGTGTCAGCTGGTGGAAACGAATGGCGTTGATTATAATACCAATACAAAAAGCAAGTTTTATGTCTGGTTTTCTGTTACCATTTATTTCCAGTATGAGGGAGTTATCGCTGTTTATTTTATTAGTGACACCCTCAACAAACCTACTTACAACAATGTTATTTCAATATAATGAGAAGGGATGGGATCAATACGCGAATAGTATCATCCTACTAATTGTTTTGATCGCTATTTCATCCACATTTCTCATCAATAAAATTACCGGTGCATCAATCGATAAAGGAATCGGAGGATAATTAATGCCTGAAATTAGATTTATAAATGGACTGAAGAAATTTGGTGAAACCATTGCGGTTCAGAATATCAATCTTCAAGTTAAAGATAAGGATTTTGTAACACTTCTGGGGCCATCCGGATGTGGTAAAACAACCATGTTACGTATGTTGGCCGGATTGGAAAGTCCAACGGAAGGAGAGATATTCATAGACGATCAATGTGTTTTTTCATCAGACAGAAGAATTGATGTATCACCGGATAAGAGAGATGTCGGTTTCTTGTTCCAAAATTATGCGCTTTGGCCGCATATGACTGTATATAAAAACATCTCCTTTGGCCTTGAAAATCTAAAATGGAACAAATCGAAAATCGAGCAACGGGTAACGGAATTGCTGGAATTATTAAAGATAGTTGAACTCGCCCAACGCTACCCTGCTGAACTCTCCGGTGGCCAGCAACAGCGTGTCGCAATCGCCAGAACCTTGGCCCCAAATCCAAAAGTGCTTTTTATGGATGAACCGCTGTCTAATCTGGATGCTAAATTACGGATGGAAATGCGATCTGAACTAAAACGGCTTCATCTTGAAACCAATTCCACTTTTGTGTACGTTACCCATGATCAGTTGGAAGCTATGACTTTATCCACTAAAATCTGCCTTATGAACGAGGGAACCATCCAACAATACGCTCCACCGCTGGAAGTGTATAATAATCCTACCAATCTGACCGTTGCGGATTTTGTTGGTAACCCAGCCATGAACTTCATCAAAACACAATATATTGAAAATAAGGATGGGATTATTAAAATGGAATCTGACGATTTATCCTTTGAATTCACACCAAACACACCACTGACAGTCAAAATAGAGAAAGGGCATCAATTAGTAATTGGCTTACGCCCGGAACATATTGAAATAGAAGAGAATGGCAGCACGAACTCATCAATTTACTCCACGCTTCCATCCGGCTTGGAGACAGTTATAAAACTTAAAATAAACAATACCATTCTGACATCCGTCGCATTTGGCGGAGTCGATTATGAGGTAAATGCACCAATAAGTACCTATTTTAACTCAAATAAATACATATTATTTAATAAAGATTCCCGAGAGAGCATCTCCATGGGTACCATCATAGTCAAATCATAAAATTTTTTGTTGATTGTAAGATATTTTAATTATTCTCAATTTCAACAAAATAAGAGAAACGTGTATCCAGTGAAACTATACTACTTGGGTATAGGCTAAAGGATTTACCGATTTATAAAGATGGACTACTAGCAGAGATTCATGGGCCTGATGTGGCACTGGCGATATAGCCCCATTTAGTGAGGACTATTGACTATAGTTCAGCATTGCCCTAGAAGTTCCAGCAGCTCTTGGAATCTGCACGGCCTGGATGGTGGGATCTGCATAATACTTCGCTCTCTCTGATAAAACCTTCCGGCGGGAGCAGTTATTATGTGGGAAGTCGATGAGTTAAAGAGGTCCGCTGACTGAGATCCATGGTCCATTGCCTTATGCATGCTCCTTACCGGTTTATTATTCAACTATAATGAACCGGATATGGCACAGCATGTAGGTGCGGTCACACTTCTTCTTACTTTTATTATTATCAGCGGCAGCATCTTAGCCAAAATAATTTCGAGATGTTTTGGACTGAGCATATTGAGAAATGGCTGATTGACAAGAAACCTCAAACTATCCTTCTTTATCCAATACATTTAAACAGTTTTACTGTGTGGACATAGTTCTTTTAAAAGAACAGGAAGCTACAATAATTTTTTATCAGGAAAATCACCTTGGAATTATTTTTAATACGACATGCAGAATCTACTAATAATATTCGAAAAAATGAAAGTGACCGTGTTGCTGATCCAGAGCTGAATCAGAGAGGTCTTCTCCAAAGGGATCACCTGGTGAATTTTATTCAAAATGGACTCCACCTGACAAATACTGAACGTAAATCCGGTGGGAAGGTTCTCGATCATCTCTATTGCAGTGCAATGCAACGAGCACTGCAAACGACACAGCCAATCGGCCAGTCAATAGAACTTAAGCCTGAATTACGAAATGACCTGGACAAAAAACTAGGAACTGTCGTTGTCGCCCAT
>CAJXJG010000128.1 GCA_913054425.1 uncultured Fidelibacterota bacterium | reverse complement strand
AGAAAAAGCAGTAGAAATTGGTATTCAGGAAATCAGTTTTATCCTTACTGAAAACTCCGAACGGAGAAATATCAAGATAAGACGAATACAAAAAACCGCGGTTTCCTCTATGAAACAGTCACTAAAAGCCTATCTGCCCGCGATTAACGAGATAGTTTCCATGATAGATTTTTTAACCAATTGTACGAATAAAGAAAAGTATATCGGACATTTGAACAGTACAAACAATAATCTCCTTTTTCATAAAGCAATTCCAAAAAGTAACTATTGCGTATTAATTGGGCCTGAGGGCGGTTATTCATCTAATGAGATAAAAGAAGCTCAAAAATATGAATTTCAATCCATATCGCCGGGAGATAGCCGGCTTAGAGCTGAGACTGCCGATATAGCTACTTGTCATATATTAAACATTATAAACGAAGAATGAACGTCCGGATTTACCTGACACAAACAACGGATGAAGGCCAATAATTAGACATCCTCACTTCACACTTTTATGGCTAACACTGTGCCCCGGTCTGTCTTTCATATCCGAATGGAAGATTTTGAACTCCAAGCAGAACGGATTTTGGATGCTTCTCTACGCACCCGCCCCATAGCAATCATTTCCTCCCATCATCAGAATGGGACCATAGTTTCTCTTTCCAGCGAAGCCCGGGAAGAAGGTTTATGCCGGGGAATGAAAGTATCCCTGGCCCGCCGTATGAATCACAGTGCTCAGCTCCTGCCGTATAACCATTCGTTCTATACCCGGCTCAATAATTACCTTTATACAACCGTTTCCTCTTTTACCCCCACAGTAGAACCTGTCGGATTTGGAAAATTCTACACAGACATGACCGGCGTGAATCACCTCTATAAAAATCCTGTCCAGGCTGGGTCCGTAATCGCACAGTCCATCCAAGACAAATCCAGTCTTTCCAGTACCATTGGGATCAGTTCCAACAAACTGGTTAGCTGCATTTCCGTCGCCGTAATACCGGAAAAAATTCACCAGATTGTTCATGGGGAAGAAGAGTGCTTTCTCTCTCCCCTGAATTCTTCCGTGCTTCCTTCTGCACATAAGCCCTCAGTAAAAAAAATAATCCGGTTTTTGTATCTAAACCAGGTATTTCAGATTCAACAGATTGTGGGTTATGTGAATACATCAAAAGTTTTGTTTGGTATTCATCATCAAAAATTAGCCCAGGAATCCCGCGGACAAGACACCTCTGTTGTCTGTCCGCCCAAGCATCCGGATCATTTGCTCGAGCAAGCGATCCTTTCTGTAGATACCAACGATGAAATTCTTCTCCGGACAACCGTAAGGAATTTAGCGGAACGAATTGCTTATAGGCTGAGAAAACGACGACAAACCGCCCAAAAGGTACGAGTAGAAATTCACTACACTGATGGATTCAAAAACACCCACTTCGGAAATTTTCAAGGGAACGACAACCCTTCTGTGTCCCAAGTGTGTTTAAACCTATTTGAGAAGTGTAATTATCGGCGAAATCGTATCAGATCCGTCCTGATAGACGCAACTCACTTTATACCCTTTAATCTACAAATGAATATTTTTGTTACATCCCATACTAAAGACCAGGATTTGTCCTGTGTGCTGGACCATATCCGCAACAGATTCGGGTTTTCCAGCATACAGTATGCTATTGCCTTAACACAGCAACTACAAAATCACAAAACATAATTAAGACTCAAAATCAGAAATTTCTATCCTTTTCCTCTATATAGTTACAAGATCACATAATTACAAATAACTGTGTTTACACATCTCAACGTCCATTCCAGCTTTTCATCCATGCGCGGCCTTACACCACAGAGAACCCTTATTTCCCAAGCTAAAAAAATGGGAATGACCCACTTAGCACTTACAGAAATAAATGGTTTGTGGGGGTTCATCCGTTTTATCCAGCATGCCCAGGCCACTGACATCCTGCCTATTGCCGGGGCCAATATTTTGACTCCGCAAGATGATGTAATTATCTTAGCTGAAAATCAAACAGGATATGAAAATCTCTGCCGGACACTTTCGAATGTTCACGATGATGATGCCAAGCCTATTACCAAACTCCTCAAACCAAACCTTTCCGGACTGTTCATCCTTGCTCACAGGAGAAGTACACTGAAACAACTGGCACAGTTCATTCCTAATTCCCACCTGTTTGTAGAGCTTCGTCCCGGGATGACCGAATCCCATGCTCATGAACTTAGCAAAATCTTCAATCTGGAGATCGTTGTTACCGGTGATGTGTATTTTCTTCAGCCGGAAGACTGGCAGGCTCACCGCATCCTGCGGGCGATTAAAAAAAACACCACGCCGTCTCAACTGGGTTCTGCTGATGTGAAAAATAAGGATCGCTGGTTCCGGACTGAAAAGGATATGATCCGCCTTTTCCCAAACAGTCTTAATGCTCTGAATAACAGTCAGTACCTGGCAGAACGGTGCAAAACAGACTGGTCTTTTATCAATACTGTTTTCCCGGATCTTTCCTTGAAGAACACTCGCCAGGCAGATCGAAAACTGCGCTCATTAGTATATAAAGGAGCACAAATACGGTACGGAGATATAATCCAATCCACAAATGACAGAATTGAATATGAATTGAGGCTGATCACTCAAAAAGGGTTTTCCCCTTATTTTCTTGTAGTCCAGGATATTGTCTGCCAGACCAAAACTACAATTGGACGGGGATCCGGCGCAGCGTCTATAGTAAGTTACTGCCTTTTTATCACCCAGGTAGATCCTATTCGTTATGGACTCCAGTTTGAACGATTCATTCATCCTGAACGGGTGGACATGCCGGATATTGACATTGACTTCCCTTGGGATGAGCGGGATGACATTATTGACTATGTATTCAAAAAATATGGACTCCACCGCACCGCCATGGTATCCAATCAAGTGTTTCTTCAGCCCCGCTCTGCCATACGGGAAGTGGCAAAGGTGTTCGGTCTTTCCAATGAAGAAATCAAAGCTATTACCAAACGCATTGGCTGGCACGGCCGGCAATCTAATTTATTGTCCTGGATTAAAAATGACAACCGCTTCAAAAACTTAAATATGGATAGCACACTTAAGGAAATAATTAAACTATCGGAAAAACTCGTTGGCGTTTTTCGGATGTCTTCAGTACATCCCGGCGGGGTAGTTATAGCTCCCGATGAAATCCGCAAATACGTGCCCGTACTTATGGCGACCAAAGGTGTGCAGATCCTGGAATGGGAAAAAGACCAAACAGAAGATTCCGGACTCCTTAAAATTGACCTGCTTGGAAACCGCTCCCTGGCCGTAGTGCGGGACACGCTTAAGCAGGCCGGGGTGTACCGAAGCGAGTATGTAGATTATCACAGTATTCCTTCAGTTGGCGATCCAAAAACGGAAGCTCTCATGAAAGCCGGCCGCACCATGGGAATATTCTATATTGAAAGCCCATCTACCCGGCAGCTTTTAGCAAAAGCTGGTCGGGTTGATTTTGAGCATGTGGTCATTTATTCCTCTATTATCCGTCCGGCAGCCAACCGCTTTACCAATCTCATGCTGGAACGTATCCACGGTAAGCCCTGGAAACTGTCTCACCCTGATCTGGAATTTCTTAACGAAAGCTATGGAATTATGCTCTATGAAGAACAAGTGTCCATGGCCGCGCGGGTTCTGGCGGGCTTTAGCTATATCGAATCAGATTACATCCGTAAAGTTATCTCAAGACCGTCCCTTGAACATTTAGTACCTGTCTGGCGGAAGAAGTTTATCGGAGGTATGCTGAAGAGAGGATATACTAAAAAACTTGCTGTTGATATGTGGAGCATGGTGGAATCCTTTTCCGGCTACTCCTTCTGCAAACCCCATTCGGCATCCTATGCCATGCTCTCTTTTACCTGCGCCTATCTTAAAGCCCATTTTCCGGCTGAGTTTTTAGCAGCGGTGATTTCCAATCAGGGAGGATTTTACTCCGCTTTTGCCTATCTCAGCGAAGCCCGGAGGTGGGGAATCCGTATTTTGCCTCCGAATATCAATCGAAGCGTCAAAGAGTACCGGGGCAATAAAAACCGTCTCCGGATGGGTTTCATGGCTATCCGCAACCTAAAGGAGAAGGCTATTTCTCATATTCTGGATGAGCGGAAAAGCGGTGATTTTGCCTCGCTGGAAGATTTTTTCATGCGCACTGATTTACACCTGGCAGATGCAATGGCCCTGACTAATGCAGGCTGTTTTACCGAGCTGGAACCGGAATCGAGCCATCAGCAAATTGCTTTCCGGATTGCCTGTCATTACCTTCAGGGCGAGGAGGAAGAAAATATACTGCCACCGTTTGGGAACGGGATGCTTTCTCATTATGAAAAAATCAGGTTGGAACGGAAAAGCTTTGGTTTCCCTGTGTCGGAACATCCCTTAACCTTCTGGCTACCGTTATATGAAGGTAAGATCAAAAAAGCCAAGGATATTCCAAAGCATGCAGGCAAAACTATTCAATTGGCTGGCGTACTCATCACCACCAAAGTCACTTTCACTTGGAAACAGGAGCCCATGGAATTTATCACCCTGGAAGATGAGACGGATATTTACGAATGCGTTATGTTTCCAGATGCTTTTGCAGAATATGGTGATCTGCTAAACTGGGAAAAACTGTTCATCATCCGCGGCAGGGTAGAAGAATCCTTCGGGGTTTATACCATCACCATTGAAAAAATGGCCAGTATTCAACAAATGGGAAAGAAAATTAGAGGGAATAAGGATCAAATAATAAAAAATAGGGGTTGAAAAAAATATTGTTCTAAAATATTAACTATTTTTCATTACTGAAAACCAGACTTAGTTTTTCACCTATGTTTCAGGATAATTTTTCATACCAACCGATCTAATTTCTCACAACTAAGTTATGTGTGGACGTAAAACACTCACCAAAGAGAAAATTGAGATCATAGAAGAGCTGTTGGTGGACGAATGGGAAGAAGGCTTTGACTGGAAACCCAATTACAATATTGCACCAACACAGACATCCCCGATCCTTTTGAACGATGGAAAAAGGAGGGTAAGGCCCATGCACTGGGGTTTAGTACCTTCCTGGGCAAAAAATAAAACCCTCGGTGCCAAAATGATCAATGCCCGATCAGAAACTCTGAGGGAAAAACCTTCCTTCCAGTCATTAATTCATCAGAACAGGTGTATAGTTATTAGTGACGGGTATTTCGAATGGAAACGGGACGGTCGGAAAAAAATCCCCCACTACATCCACGATCCTGAGGGGAAACTCCTGCTAATGGCGGGGCTGTGGGACAGGTGGGTGGACGAAAAAGAGAAAAAATGGCTTACTTATACAGTAATTACCACTAAGCCGGCCAGCCGTATCCGCCATATTCATAATCGAATGCCGGCAATCCTGGATAATCCAGAAATGGACTTATGGATAAACTCCAGCTGCCCACTCAACGACGCATTAGAATGTCTTAAGCCTTACGAGAAGCCCCTGGAATTGTATCCCGTATCAACATATGTAAA
>CAJXJG010000127.1 GCA_913054425.1 uncultured Fidelibacterota bacterium | reverse complement strand
CAGGAAACACGATTAAAAGTAGCAGATAATTCGGGAGCAAAAGAAGTTTTGTGCTTTAAAGTACTCGGTGGAAGCCGTCGTCGGTATGCTTCCATTGGTGATAAAGTTGTTGTGACGGTGAAAAAGGCTATACCGGGCAGTATCGTAAAAAAAGGAGAGGTTACTCAAGCAGTTGTTGTTAGGACAAAAAAAGAAATTCGTCGAAAAGATGGAACCTATATTCGTTTTGATGATAATGCAGCAGTATTACTAACCGAAGCAGGTGAGCTACGTGGTACACGGATTTTTGGTCCAGTAGGCCGGGAATTAAGGGAAGCAGGATATATGAAGATTATTTCAATGGCTCCGGAGGTAATTTAAGTTGCATGTGAAGAAGGGTATGCTAGTCCGTGTTAACAGCGGAAACCATAGAGGAGAGGAGGGGAAAATCCTTCATGTATTTCCTCGGCTTAATCGGGTAATTGTTGAAGGAGTTAATTTTATCAAGCGAGCTACCAGGCCAACTCAGGAAAATCCAAGCGGTGGTTTTGTAGAAAAGGAGGCTGCCATTCATATATCAAACATAACTGTTATTCATGGAGGTCAGCCAACCCGAATTGGGTATAAGTTTCTTGATGATGGAACCAAGGTAAGAATTTCTAAAAAAACTGGAGAAGAAATAGAGTTTTAATTGTGGGAAAAGAAAAAAATATTAAAAATACCCAACCGAAGAAATCTCCTAAAATATCTTTGGAGAATAAAATAATATCTGTTCCAACGAATGGGAATGATCCTAAATCTTCAAACAGTAAGAAGGAAAAAAAAAGAACCTATTCACCGAATATGAAGACTTTTTTTTTGGAAAAAGTTGTTAAGAAAATGATTTCTCAGTTTGATTATGCAAACATGATGCTGGTTCCAAAGCTTGAGAAAATTACCTTAAATATGGGTATTGGCGATACCAAGACTAATTCAAAAGCTTTAGAGAGTGCCATCGCAGAGCTCACCTTAATTACTGGGCAGAAATCGGTGGTAACGAGAGCCAAAAAGGACGTATCAAACTTTAAGATACGAAAAGGAAATCCTGTAGGGGTGATGGTTACATTGCGATCTAACAGAATGTATGAATTTTTTGAACGATTGAATGCAATTGCCTTACCAAGGACTCGAGATTTTAGAGGATTATCGTTTAAATCATTCGACGGTAGAGGAAATTATAATTTTGGGATAACTGAACAAATTATATTTACAGAAATTGATTATGATAAAATTGATACTATTCATGGTATGGATGTTGCTATTTCAACCACAGCAAAAACAGATAATGAAGCATACATGTTGTTAAAGGAACTTGGATTTCCGCTCAGAGAAAAACCTGAAAAAAAAGGTGATTGAATAGTTCAAATGGCAAAAAAATCATTAATCATCAAAGCACGAAAAAAAGCAAAATATTCAACGAGGGCTTACCATCGTTGTTTCAATTGTGGTCGTCCACATGCTTATATGAGAAAATTTGGACTCTGTAGAATTTGTTTTAGAGAAATGGCATTAAAAGGTGAGATACCTGGTGTAACCAAGGCGAGTTGGTAAGGAGATTATTCAAAAATGACAATGACAGATCCAATTGCTGACTTTTTAACCAGAATTCGAAATGCCCTAAAGGCTGAGAAACGGTGGGTAGATATCCAAGGATCCAATATGAAAAACCGTATTGCTTACGTTTTAAAAGAAGAGAATTATATCAAAGATTTTATATTCATTTCGGATGGTGAAAAGGTGATGATTCGAATATTTTTAAAATACGACCATCATGGTAAACCAGTTATTTCTGAATTAAAACGTGTAAGCAAACCCGGATGCAGAATCTATGTAGGGGCAAATGAAATTCCCCGGGTGCTTGATGGTCTGGGAGTAGCGATACTTTCTACTTCCAAAGGGGTTGTTTCCAATAAAGTAGCAAAAAAGTTTAATGTTGGGGGGGAATTAATTTGCAATATTTGGTAGGGAATTATGTCTAGAATCGGTCAAAACCCAATTAATCTTCCTAAGGGAATACAGGTTAAAATTGAAAAGGACTGTACAAAAGTGAGAGGTCCAAATGGTGAGCTGGAAGTGGCTATTCATAGTGGTATTAGTGTTTCTCATACAGAAAACCAGTTGATTGTAGAAAGAACATCAGATGAAAGAAAACATCGATCACTTCATGGAACGATCAGGCAGTTACTTGCAAATGCCGTTACTGGTGTGTCAGAGGGGTTCTCAAAGGAATTGGAATTAATCGGGGTTGGATATCAAGCAAGTAACCAAGGAAACAGGTTGCAATTACAAATTGGTTATTCTCATGATATATTGTTTGAACCTCCTGAAGGGATTTCGATTACAGCAAACAGAACCGAAATCAAAGTCTCAGGGATTGATAAACAGGTGGTTGGAGAGGTTGCTGCAAAGATTCGCTCTTTCAGAAAACCAGAACCTTACAAGGGTAAAGGTATTCGGTATAAAGGAGAATATGTCCGATCAAAACAAGGTAAAACTGTGGGTGTAGGTGATAAATAGGGATGAGTAAAGTCAAAAAAGATAGGATTCGGTTTTCGCATCGTCGAAACCGGAGTAAAAAAACGGCTTGGTTTCACCCTGATCGCTACAGATTGTGTGTTTATCGCAGTAATATGAATATAGAAGCTCAAATAATTGATGATTTTCAAGGTAATACTCTTATTTCTTCTTCTTCCAGAGATAAAAGTCTAGCGAAAGAAATAAAAAAAGCAACATCAAAAGTTGAGAGCAGTAAAATAGTTGGTATAGCTCTTGCCGAACGGGCAATTAAAATGAAAATTAAAAAAGTGGTTTTTGACCGGAATGGATATCCATACCATGGCAGGATAAAAGCACTTGCTGATGCAGCTCGTGAGAGTGGACTGGATTTTTAGCTATGATTAATCCTGCTGAATTAGATCTAATGGAAGAGGTTGTTGTAAGAGTGAGCCGTGTCTCAAAAGTGACCTCTCGTGGAAGACGATTTCGATTTTCTGCTCTAGTTGTAATTGGTGATGGAAAAGGTCATGTAGGAATAGGACTTGGGAAAGCAAATGAGGTTATTTCAGCAATTACAAAGTCTAAAGAGAATGCAAAGCAGAATATTCGCCATATTTCGATCATCAATGGTACTATTCCCCACAAAATAATTGGAAAGTTCGGTGCGAGTAGAGTGATGTTAAAACCGGCTTCTCCTGGAACAGGAATCATTGCTGGAGCGGCAGTTCGCCCTGTGATGGAACAGGTCGGGATACAGAATATTTTAACAAAAATTATTGGTTCTAATAATCCGTTAAATGTTGTTAGGGCTGTTATGAATGCACTTGAAAATTTACAGGATGCAGTAAAAATAGCCACTAAACGAGGTATTACAGTTAAAGAAGTTTTCAGTTGATAATGGCAAAGAAACAAAAAAAGATACGAATCACCCAAATACGCAGTAGAATAGGTTTTAAACCAAAGGCAAGAGCAACACTGGATGCCCTTGGGTTAAGGAAAATGCATCAAACAGTTGAGAAAGTTGCTTCACCTGCTATCGAAGGAATGATAAAAAAAATAGAATACCTTTTGAAAGTTGAAGAAATTTGATGAAGCTGGGTGAATTAAATCCACCAATAGGAGCAAAAAAAGGTACAAAGAGAAAGGGGCGTGGTCCTGGGTCTGGTCATGGAAAGACTGCAGGTCGGGGTCATAAGGGTTCTGGCCAGAGAAGTGGTCATAAAAGTAGGCCCTGGTTTGAAGGAGGACAAATGCCTCTTTCAAGACGTTTACCAAAGCGTGGTTTCTCCAACCATTTGTTCAGAAAAGAGGTTCAGATAGTTAATTTGCGAGATATTGAAAATCTGAATGTGGAGAGTGTAACTGCTGAAATCCTTTTTAAAAATGGATTGATTCGTTCTGCTTTTAAACCGATTAAGGTTCTTAGTAATGGGAATATTTCAAAACCACTTACAATCACTGCTAATGCTTTTAGCAAGGGTGCAAAGGAAAAAATTGAAAAAGCAGGAGGTATCGTTACGGTCTTGTGATAGACAGAATTCGAAATATTTTTAATATTCCTGAACTAAGAAAAAGGATTCTTTTTACCTTAGGCATACTTTTAGTTGTAAGAATAGGAGCTCATATTCCTATCCCTGGTATAGATGGTGAAGCTTTAGGAGCAGCTATTCAAAATTTTCAAAACACCCTGTTCGGACTTTATGACATGTTTGCAGGAGGTGCATTTTCAAGAGCAACACTGTTTGCTTTAGGAATCATGCCTTATATTTCTGCTTCAATTATTATTCAGTTAATGGGAGCCGTCGTTCCTTATTTTCAACGGCTCCAAAAAGAAGGAGAAGAGGGGAGAAAAAAGATTACTCAACTTACACGTTACGGGACCGTTCTTATTTCAACTATGCAGGCCTACGGTATATCTATTTTCTTGGGAAGTATGACCTCTACTATTCAAGGTGCAGTTGTCCCCGTGGTTCCCAATCCAGGTATTTTATTTACTTTTACAGCTATTGTGAGTCTTGTTACGGGAACGATGTTGATGATGTGGCTTGGCGAACGTATTACTGAGAGAGGTATCGGCAATGGTATCTCATTAATTATTATGGTAGGAATTATGTCTAGATTTCCCAATGTGATTATCACAGAAGTTGTCTATGTGCAGGAGGGACTTCGTGGATTACTCGGTGAAGTGATCCTCATTGCGATAATGTTTGTGATTGTAGGTTGTGTCGTTTTATTAACCCAGGGCACAAGAAAAATACCTGTGCAATATGCAAAACGGGTTGTCGGTAGAAAAATATATGGTGGACAAGCTACCCATATCCCTATGAAAGTAAATACGGCTGGGGTAATGCCGATTATTTTTGCGCAATCTATCATGTTTATTCCTACCACCATAGCTACTTTTTTTACCAATAATGAGTTTTTTCAATCCATGATGCGTTGGTTTTCCTTTGACCATCCATTCTATTGGTTTGTCTTTGGAACAATGATTATATTTTTTACTTATTTCTATACTGCGATTGCATTTGATCCAGTCCAGGTTTCAACCACCATGAAACAACAAGGTGGATTTATTCCAGGTGTAAGACCGGGGAAGAAAACAGCGGAATTTATTGATAATATATTAACCCGTGTTACCTTACCCGGATCATTTTCCCTCGCATTTATAGCAATTTTCCCTTATATCCTGATGCAAATAATGGATATTGATTTTAATTTAGCATCGTTTTTTGGAGGAACAAGCTTGTTGATTATTGTGGGAGTCGGATTGGATACAATTCAACAAATTGAATCGCATCTAATGATGCGACATTACGATGGATTCCTATCAAAGGGAAGGATTCGTGGCCGGAGGAGAATGTAATGGTTAGAATTAGGACAAAACGGGAGATTAACCTCATTGCTGAAAGCTGCCAAATAGTAGCAGATACGGTGGAAATGCTAGCTGGTTATATGAAATCTGGCATATCGCTTTCCGAACTGGATAA
>CAJXJG010000126.1 GCA_913054425.1 uncultured Fidelibacterota bacterium | reverse complement strand
AAAATATACAGAAACTCAGAAATTCAGCCCTTAACTTGTTGAATTTCAGGATGCGCAGTTGTTCGGAACTCAAGCAGCGGCTGCTTAAAAAGGGTTTTTATATTCAGGATATTGAACCATTACTGGAGGAGTTTGAAAGGAAAAATATCTTGAATGATTCAGAATTTGCATTAGCTTTTTCCCGGGACAAAGTAAAGAGCAGGGGGATTGGTCCCTGGACCCTGAGAGCAGAGCTTTTATCTCACAATTTAGAACAGGAATTGGTTGAGGAGACAATTGACCGGATTTACACCGAATTTTCTATTGATAAACTACTTGGGAATCATCTGAAAAAGAGGAAAATCCGCAGGGATACCCAATTGCAGGGAAATGAGAAAAACCGGCTAATGAATTTTTTGAAAAGAAAAGGCTTTTCATGGGATGATATTTCCAGAGTTTTTGATGAAAAACAGATTACCTGAATCTGAAAGGTTTGCGAGTTAATCAATGAAACGTGAAAAAATGAATATTATCCCATTTTATTCCTTCAACATGTGTAAGGATTGATCATAGGAAAACAGGAAACATACGCAGATTTACTTCAGGATACTGACCGATCCGCAATCCACCATCTTTTGAGGAAAAAACCAACAGATTTGGAACTTGAGTTTCTGGCAATGGTTCATTTGGATAAACTGAAAGCGCGTCCCTACCTGGAAACTATCATGCGCCTTGATGATGGGGAGAGGAACCATATCAATCCAGTTATTAAATTTGATAAAGAAAATTCTATCCTGATTTCCGGAGGAACCAAACTCCTTTTACAGAGCGGTCATGTGAAGCGGGACGTTGATTTCACTCTCCGTGAACAGGCAATTTTTGGTAATCACACCCAGTTATATTATTCCGATGTATCTTCAACCAATAAAAAAGTCATTAACAAATTTTTAACACAAGGCAGAGCAAGCAAGGTCAAAAAGATGGGTGGTAATATCAAAGTTCCTGATCAGAGCCCGGAATACACAACCCTGCATACTTCTGCTGTCGGTATTAATGAAAATAACAGTTTTCTGGCAACACCGCCTTCAGTTGGCACAGAAATATTTTGTGTCACAGCCGGGAATACCCGAACAAATACCAAAAGTGACTTCATTATCAACTCATTGATAAAATCGATTAAAGGAAAACCATGGTTTTCAGGACAGAAAATCATTGCTGAAAAAGGGCTGGGTACTGCTCTAGTGAATTTTGCCCAGTCACATAAGGTCGGAATTTCCGTAAAGATTAAAGGCGTGAATGTAAAAAATCTTGTGGAGAAGCTGGAAAACCGGGGTACCTACGAAGATATTCTGATTTTTATCCAGGCTGGATTTGAAAAAGAGATAAAAAAATATGTGAAGGAATCAGGTCTTAAGGTAAGGAAAATCGGAGTGATTCAAAAAGATTATATCCTTTCTGTTTCTGGACAAAATAAATCTTTTTTTTCTCTTTCGATTCCGGTTTTTAATTATCATAAACTTTCGTTTGATACCGTGTATCATATACAATCTCCCGATCAGAATAAGATACCCGATTTTTCTAAATTGAAGGAAAAGAGATATTACTCTTCGGACTTAAAAATACTTTTATCAACTCTTATTGAAGAAAGACAGTCCTGGGAATTATCAGAAGGAAAACCAAGAAAAGTCACCAGAAGTTTTAACCATGGTCTTGTTTCTTCTATTGTTCCGAATTCTGGAATGATTGTTCTCTCAGCAGCTGATAACAATTATTTCACCTTTCTTGAACCGCGGCTGAGCGGAAAATTGACTGTTGCAAATGCTGTCCGGCAGCTCGTTTGCCGCGGAGCAAGACCGGCGGCAATTTCCATACGCAATATTTTTCCAGATTTGTCGGAAGAGAAAAATCATTGGAAGGGAATTGAAATTCTTAAAGGACAGGAAGAAGCAGTTCGTGTTTTAAACCTGACAATAGCAAACCGTCACATTTTACCCTTTGCAAATCTTTGCGCTCAACATATTGCCGCTGTCGGTTTTATCACGGATAATCAATCACCGATGACAAGCGGATTTAAACAGGACGGTGATTTTATTTCAATATTGGGGAGCCACCGTGGGGAATTAGGCGGTTCAAAATATATGCAAAATTTACACCCGGGTATTATCGTAAATCCTCCAACTGTTGATTTGCAAATGGAACCGCGAATTCACGAGGTATTACTTCAGGGCATTCAGGAAGGGCTGATCCAATCTGCACGCAATGTGAGTGCTGGCGGACTGGCTGTTGCCATTGCTATGTCCTTGATATACGGGGTAGAAGGGGTTGGAGCAAGAGTTCATCTTTCAAGGAAAATACGAAATGACGAACTTTTGTTTGGAGAAACCCAGGGGCTGATTTTGATCTCTTTTGGAGAAAATAATTTCATTAAATTTGAGCGAATCTGTATGCAAAAGAGAATTCCGGCAACCACAATCGGAAGGGTGACAGGTGACGAAAAATTCACCTTCAATAATCTGATAAATGTAAATATAAAAGATATGAAAAATCTGGTGAATTTAGAATGACTGAATATATAATAAGTCATGAAAATGGAGCTCAATATCCTGTCAGGAATATTTACTGTGTCGGACGGAATTATGCCGGGCATGCCCGGGAATTGGGAAACCCTCTTTTAAGTGAGCCCGTATTTTTTCAGAAAGCCTTAACGTGTCTTACTACGGCAGACAGCATAAAACTTCCTCCTGATAGAATCATCCAACATGAGATTGAACTGGTAATTCTGATCTCCAAACCGGGAGAAGGAATCTCTGCGGATAATTCTATGGATTATATTGGGGGGGTTGCTTTAGGGTTGGACCTAACAGACAGGAAACTTCAGAATGAATTGAAGGATGGAAAACTTCCGTGGTTTTTGTCAAAATCATTTAAAAATTCAGCAGTAGTTTCATCTTTTCATGAACTCGACCTCATCAATTGGTCAGAAAAGTTTTGGTTAAAAATTAACGGCAAGGTAGTTCAGGAGGGGAAAATGGATGATATGGAGTTTGATATCCCTTTTCTGATTGAATTTTTATCCAGCCGAATTCCCCTTTTAGCAGGGGATATAATGTTTACTGGAACTCCTAAAGGAGTGGGAATAGTGCACAAGGGAAATGTTCTGGAGTTGGGATTGGGAGCATCGGTCCTTAAAACAATCCGAATTACGTAAGAGTTCTTATTGAATCGGCAGTATATGCTTCGAGAGTAGGATGAAGCGATCCATTTGTTGCAAGGATATTGTCATCATAAATTGAGAATGGTTTTCCATCCATTCCTGTGACTTTACCTCCAGCCTCAACCAGGATCAGAATACCTGCGGCAGTATCCCACGGGTGCAGGTCAAATTCCCAGAATCCGTCTACTATTCCCAGAGCCACGTGACATAAATCCACTGAGGCTGCACCGAGCCTCCGTACCCCTTGGGTCACATCAGTTAATTTTTGAAACAATCTCATATTTTCTTTCCATTTTTCACCGTGTTCGTACCCGAAACCTGTTACCAGCAATGCATTATTCAGGGCAGTTACTTCAGATACCCGAATAGAATCTCCATTGCAGGTTGCACCTTGTCCCTCTACAGCGGAAAATAGCCTGTTAGCGGGCAATTCCAGTACAATCCCGACTATTGGTTTATTTTTATGAAAAACACCGATAGAGACTGCAAATGCGGGATAATTGTGAACAAAGTTTGTAGTACCATCTAATGGATCAACAATCCATTGATAATCAGCATCTGGAAGGGAGGAACCGGATTCTTCAGCCAGAATTCCATGCATTGGAAATTCTTCGTGAATTAGTCCACAAATTAATTGCTCTGATTCCTTATCTGTTTTAGTTACAAGATCCGTTTTGCCTTTATAATCAGGTACTCTGGGAGTATCCAGCGCAGATAAAATCAATTTACCGGCTGACATACCACATTGAACGGCCACATCATGGATGTGGTTTAGATCAAGCATTATTTTTTATAGGGTGTATGCTTTTGGGAGAAATACGTATCCGTCATTTTCTTCAGTGCTGTCGAGAGGAAAATGACAGCAATCAAATTTGGAAATGTCATAAATCCTAAAGCGGCATCTCCAAACGCCCAAATGGCTTCCAATTCTGCAATGGCGCCGATGAAAACAAACAGGAGGAATACCCATTTATACGGCATGACAGCTCTTTGTCCAAATAAATACACCGCAGAACGATCACCGTAAAAGGACCAACTGATTGCTGTGGAAACAGCAAAAAGTAAAACGGAAAGTGTTACAATTTTATCCCCGTAGTTGAAAATAAAACCCAATCCTTCTTTAAATGCGTATGACGTTAAAAGACTGCTGTTAAATAATCCTATATCGAGTATTTTTTTAATATGCGGTAAATTTGGATCAGTAATATTCATATAGAATTGCGTATGCTGCCAGGCACCGGTTGTAATGATAACGAGTCCGGTGAGCGTACAGATAATGATCGTATCAATAAAGGGTCCCAGCATAGCAACGGATCCTTCACGAATGGGATATTTCGTTTTGGCAGTTGAGTGAGCAATTGCTGCGCTCCCTTGTCCTGCTTCGTTCGAGTATAATCCCCGTTTAATTCCCCACAACATTGTGAGTAAGATTCCGCCACCGGTTCCAGCAATCGTTGCCGGTGGATTGAAAGCCATTTTGAATATCAATGCAAAGCTTGATCCTATTTTATCGAAATTGACAAGAATTATAATGAAAGCAAAGAGTACGTAAATGACGCCCATTATAGGAGCGAGGAAGCCGGTAACGTGTCCGATTCGCTTAATCCCGCCAATGATGACCATACCGATGATCCCCACAAGAATTACACCATTTATTACTTGCTGAACCGATAATTCGAATCCGATCCACATATGATGTTTTAGCGTAAGGAAATGCTGTGTACCCAATACTTGGGATACCTCTGAATAAATTTGATCAGAAACTGTGAACGCTTGAATAGCATTTCCTGTGGCAAAGGAGCATATAATTGCAAATGAAGCAAACGCCACAGCCATCCAGCGCCAATTTCGGCCCATTCCGGACTCGATTGTATACATGGGACCGCCGGCGGTTAAACCATCGCTGCCGATTTCCCGGTATTTTAATGCCAATGAGCTTTCAGCAAATTTCAGTGTTGTACCAAAAAATGCAGTAATCCACATCCAAAAGATTGCTCCCGGACCACCATAATATAATGCAGTTGCTACACCGGCGATATTTCCGATTCCCACCGTGGCAGACAGAGCCGTTGTCAACGCCCGAAAGTGATTTAAATCTCCTTCATCATCCGGATCATCGTAAATACCGCGGGTTACGTTTACTCCGTGTTTAAAATATCTTAATTGGGGAAAACCCAACTTAATCGTGACAAATATTCCAGTTCCAACCAATGCGATAACCATGAGTGGAATCGGGGAGAATGATGGAAATGACCAAATTCCTTCATAAAATTCTACACCAAAAACGGCTAAAATAATTAAAATGACTGCGAATGAAATAATTCCTGCTTTTGATCTGTCCATAGTTACCTCAATTTAATTAAAAC
>CAJXJG010000125.1 GCA_913054425.1 uncultured Fidelibacterota bacterium | reverse complement strand
CTAAATGGCTTCCCGGTTTGGGCGCTGGAACTTTGATTGGTTGTTTCGGACTCACGGAACCGAATTTCGGTTCTAATCCTGGTGGAATGACGACACGCTGCAAAAGAGATGGGGATGGCTGGATCATCAATGGCAATAAAATGTGGATTACGAATGGTTCATTAGCTCATGTGTCTGTGGTTTGGGCGAGAGATGAAGATGGTGTTGTTCGTGGATTCCTATTAGAGAAGGGAATGGACGGATTCACTTCAAGCGACATTCATGGGAAATTGAGTTTACGTGCTTCAATTACATCTGAACTTTCTATGGTGAATGTGCGCGTTCCTGATTCTGCACGGCTCCCAAATATTGAAGGATTAAAAGGGCCGTTGGGGTGTCTCACTCAAGCTCGCTACGGTATTTCTTGGGGCATGGTGGGGTGTGCCGTGGATTGTTATAATACCGCATTGGAATATTCGAAAGAACGGAAACAATTTTCCAAGCCTATCGGTGGATATCAACTGACACAGAAAAAATTAGCGGATATGGTGACTCGAATTACAGAAGCGCAATTATTGGTTTATAGGTTGGGCCGACTCAAAGATGAAGGCAAAATGACTTTTCAGCAAGTCTCTATGGCGAAGCGGAACAATTGTGTTCTTGCAAGAGACATTGCTCAAATATCTCGTGGAATATTGGGCGCAAACGGTATCACGGAAGATTATCCAATCATGCGCCACATGGCTAATATTGAATCGGTCTATACTTACGAAGGCACCCACGAAATGCATACTTTGATTATTGGGCAAGCTGAAACAGGAATTGCCGCTTACGATTCTTGATTTAATACCCATGCGAAGGTTTCAAACCTTCGCATGGGTAACAGCGGAACTACTTTTTACTTTGAGTTAATGAAGGGTAGAAATACCTACTATCTGGTGAACCGTCTCACCATTATTTTTGGTTATTTAAATAACCAAATTTGCCATACGCCAGTTGAAAAATCGCAAAAATGGCAACAGTCGACCAGCCAAGGGGGCCAATCTCACTTGACAATTGATTGAGGATACTGACCGCAGCGCTAATGCCAAACCCAATACTCATTGCTTTCGCCACCGCCGTTTTTGAATCGGAATCAGGGGAATTGCTCAAAAACCAAGCGATTAGCGCTATCATAATATTGGCAGAGCCAAACCACCTGGCCATATTTACAGACGCTTCCATGGCATCCTGTGATATACCATAAGGCGTCATGACTGCAATGGGTGCAATGACAAACCCAATGCCAAACAGTCCAGCCACCGCCGTATTTATTTTGAAAAGTCTGTTAAGGTTCATTTTTTTCTCCTATTGGTTTGGTGATTCCATAATGAGTCTATCAAATATAGATATAATTTTTCAAAAAAAATAAAAAATAGTATTTTGACTAAATTGATTTGTTCATAATCGATGAGCGATGTTTTGTAAATATATGGTGTTGCCACCTTACCATATGATAAATTGCGCCCTGTTAATCAAAGAGATCCTCATGTACGAACCAACAATCAACTATTTAGCCGTTCTCGTTTTGGCTGTTATTTTTTTCATCATTGGCGGATTATGGTATTCACCGGTGATGTTTGCAAATCCATGGATCAAAGCCATGGGATTTTCAGATGAAAAACTGAAAGAAATGAAGGAAAAAGGTCCCGGTGCCAAACCGTTTATTATTTCATTTATTGGTGGATTGGTCATGGCATTTATTACCGCGTACATGGTTGATTTTATGAAAGTTGTTTTCGGTGATTCGGGAATGTCTAATCTTGCCATTGGACTCACAGCCGGTTTCTGGCTTTGGCTGGGCTACATCGCCACCTATTCCTTAAATGCAGTTTCGTACGAAGGCAAATCGTGGACATTTTATTTTATAAATACCGGTTATCAATTTGTAGGGCTCATGATTATGGGAGGATTGAATGGAGTGTGGGTGTGAAACGTAGGGATTTTATAAAAACCAGCGCCATAGGATTGGCGGCACCATCAGCCGTGTTTGGAAAGACTAAAATTAAAACAAATAAAAACAATCCAATTATTTTATCCACTTGGGACCACGGTCTCCCCGCCAATGAAGCTGGATTAATTTCTTTCCAAAATGGGGGCAATGCTATGGATGCGGCTGAAGCAGGAGCCCGCATCCCTGAAGCAGATATAACCATTACAACCGTTGGTTTTGGCGGACTTCCAGACAAACAAGGCAATGTTACTTTAGACGCATGCGTTATGGATTCTACCGGCAATGCCGGATCAGTCGCTTTTTTGCAAAATATAAAACATCCTGTTTCGGTGGCGCGAAAAGTGATGGAAGAGACCAAGCATGTAATGCTGGTTGGGGAAGGAGCACGCCAGTTTGCACTCTCCCAAGGATTTGAAGAAATGGATTTGCTTACGGATGAATCCAAAGCAGCATGGGAAAAGTGGAAAAAGAAACAGCGTGAAATGACACCTCACGAAACACATGACACTATTTCTGTATTGGCCCAAGATAAGAATGGCGATTTGGCCGGTGCATGCACCACAAGTGGCTGGGCTTACAAAATGCACGGGAGAGTTGGGGATTGTCCAATAATTGGCGCGGGCCTTTTTGTGGATAATGAAATCGGTTGTGCCGCCGCCACAGGGCTGGGTGAAGAAGTTATCAAAACGACCGGAAGTTTCTTAGTTGTAGAACTCATGCGCCAAGGATACGACCCAACCGCTGCCTGTGAAGAAGCATTGAATCGTGTCATCAAAAGACACAATGGAAATCCCGATTTTCAGATTGCTTACATCGCCATTCGGAAAGATGGAAAAATCGGTTCCGCCTGTATTAAGTGGTCATTTGAATATGCCTTGGCTCGGGGTGGTGTGAATAAACTTTATAAAATAAAGGGATTATTATAACATTTTAGGATATGCGATGTGTTGCGGAACGCAATGGAGCAATAGACCCTATTGTACAACTAATTCAGTTTGGATTCCAAAATGATCTGATAGGTGGATTTTATTGCCATTCAATTCAAAAACTGATTCTGTAAATATTATTTCTGAAGATAAAATATTTACTTTTTTTAATAAAGTATTTTGCAAAAATATGTGGTCAATTTTTTGAGAAATAGAATTAGAATGAGTTCCTTTCTTATTAAGATAAATTTTACTATCCCATGTATAATTATTTAATCCACTTTTTGAATTTGAGTCTACAAATCCATTATTTATTAGATTCTGATAATTAGAAGGTGAAATCTGTTCACCTGAATTAAAATCTCCTAAAATTATGCTAGGCGAGTTATTATTTAATACAGTCTCGTGGATTTGTGTAATCTGAGTGTCTCTAATTTTTACTATCTTTTTAGAATCCTGCTCTTGTAAAGTACCACCTGAAGTAAGATGTGTATTTATAAAATTGATTTTTCCAAAATCTTTTATAAAAATATCACAAGTCAAAAAACCTTTATTAACAAATATTTTCTCATCAAAGCTGTTTTCGTTGAATGGATGAAATGTACCATCTGTAATAGGATATTTTGATAAAAGCATCAATCCACTATCAAATTTTAACCTCGCCCCATTTTTTAAGAAGTGGTAAGGGTATTCGCTTTTTAATTCATTAATAACATATTCTTGGTGATGTTTATTATAAATCTCTTGAAAGCCCACAATGTCAGAATTGGCTTTAATAATCTCGTTTGGAATATATTTCAATCTTTCATTGATGTACTTTGTAGGCTTATAAAGGGAAAGTCCACAAATTTGAATATTAAATAATCCTAGGTTAAAAGATAATATTTTGAGATTTTTTTTATTGTTCATTCGCATCTTATTCCGAGAAGAACCTTGGAATTATGTCGCCTACCGTCTTGCTAAATTGCGTTTTAATGTAGTTTAGGCTTTGGGGTGTTTAATTCTTTTCCATTGCTTTCATCTTCCTAGGGTGAGCGGTACCGTTCTCTACATAAAATTGTAATTCCTCCATAATATCTCCAACAAACTTTCCAAACCCAATTCTAAGAAGTGGCCATAAGAGAAGTCCTAAGGGCTTGATATTCGAACGAAATTTCCAAGTCATTTCAGATTGATCGTCATCGATTTCTCGTAACGAAAAATTAAGTATGTTGAATTTAACGGGAAAAAAGAAAGGAGTATTAACAAAATCAATTTGAACTGTAGCAGTTTTATTATCTTCGTTATACGCCAAGAACTTTTCCGAAGCCTTCATACCTTTTTGGTCAGAACTTAGTTCACACACACGTCCGTCTGAATGAGCACCGTCAAATGACTCACCATTAGTCTGAGCATAGGAATGAGGCACTGAAGCCATCCATTTGTGAGCTTCGTTAAATCCATGTGCGAATATTTCCCAGACCCTATCAGCGCTGGCATTCACTTTTAGTGTTTTTGTAAATTTTACCATAATTATTTGAGTTTATTTATCCTTCTATCAGTTAGATGCAACAGAAAACGGTGTTACAAAAATCAAGTACAAATATTCTTTGAATATTAATTAAGCACAACGTCTTACTAAACCCAATTATTGCGTTTAGCGGGTTTACTCTTTAATTTATTATTGTGTTTTAACCGCATAATTATGCAAAAAGCCCATTTATTAAAATCTGCCAAACAAAAACTCCTGATTCGTAACTATAGCGAACGAACTGTTGCATCCTATTTATCTGCTATAAATCATTTTGCGAGTTGGCTTATTATCGAAAAAGTTACAAAGGTAAATGATGAAATAGTTGAGAATTATTTATACGATTTAAAGAAAAATAAAAAGCGATCCATTTCTTCCATGAAACAAACTGTAGCTGCTTTAAAATTTATTTTTGTGGATGTATTAAATAAACCAATACCTTCATCATTAGAAATTCGATTTCGAATAGAAGAAAAAATACCTGTTGTACTTTCAGAATTGGAAGTAACTCGAATTTTAAATTCGGTAATAAATCTAAAGCATAAAGTCATTTTAATGACCATTTATTCATCAGGGATTCGATTAAATGAACTTCTATCTCTTCAGGTTCAGGATATTGATTTTGACCGGAATCTTATTGTTGTAAAAATGGGAAAGGGAAATAAGGATCGTCAGTCCGTATTGTCCCAGTCATTGAAATGTGTATTGCTTCAATATTTGAAAAAATATCAACCGTCAAAATATGTATTTGAAGGACAAAAAGGTGGAAGATATAGTGCCAGTTCTGTACAATCGATTATGAAAAAAGCAGTAAAAAATTCAGGAATAAAAAAACATGCAACGGTTCATACATTACGCCATAGTTTTGCAACACACTTATTAGAAAATGGGACAGATATACGATTTATTCAGGAATTGCTGGGACATAAAAGATTAGAGACAACACAAATATATACCCATATTGCCAAAGTGTCATTCGATCGAATTAAAAGTCCCTTAGATCGATTAGATATTAATTTGAATTAACAAATATCATGTTTGAAACCCTAACAAATCACTTCGTCCCTAAAACCAAAGAATCTGCTCAAATTTACCGTACGAAAATCGGTGTTTTTCAGGGTTGGGTTTCGGTCTTTGTAAATACAATTTTATTTATTTTAAAAATAACCATTGGGCTCATGGT
>CAJXJG010000124.1 GCA_913054425.1 uncultured Fidelibacterota bacterium | reverse complement strand
TGGATAACAACAATGAACCCAAGGAAGTTCAACCTGAAGAACTTCAAAAATCATACCTTTTAGAAAATTTTGAGACTATTATTGAACAAATTGGAGAAGGCTATGGAGCTCCCTTGCAAGAAGAATTAATTCGGAGATTGGAAAAAACTGTGGCAGAATTTCACAAAGATGTTTCTGATTTAGTTACCCAATTAAAAGAACAAAGTGAAAAACGACAAAATTCCTTAAAACAAATGTTGAGTTCTGATGATCAAAAACTTGCTGATGCTGGTGATAGTCCTGAGGAAAGTGAAATGAGCGACTATGAACGTCGGTTAGAAAACATGGATGCGCAAAAAAAAGATAATCAGGATCCAACAGAAAACTTAAAAAAAGAGAAAAGAGGGTTTTTTAAACGTAAAAAGAAGTGATAAATTTTGTTGATTTCAAACCTAAATTTATATTTTTGTTATTAATCGGGGTTTTAGCCTCCTCGTCCTGTATTAATGGTCAAATTACTGACCGATTTAAGGAACATACACAACTCACCAAGAGAGTGTATCATTTCACAAAGGTGGAATTTATCACAGAGGAGGGTGAATTCAATGAGGCGATTTGTACCCTGAGTATTCCTGATTTGAAAGAAGACAGTCCCCCTTATATTGCAATTTATTATAAACGAGAAAACTCTGAATGGTTTACCGAATCGTTGTATCGTAAAAGGGTCCGATTTAGTTTCCAGGATGGAATTGTTAAGCTGGATCGAACCAATTTCTGGGATTGGTTTGAGTTAAATGAAATTAAGGTAGTAATTATCTATTAATGATTCTAAAAGAATATTCAGTTGAAGAACCTGGAAAATACATAGTAAATTTTTGAAATTAATTTCTAATTAAGAGAGGATGCGATGGCACATTTATCAAAATTAAATCATACAACAGACACATTAATCAGCATTAAGGCAGACGCAGTTTCAGTAGGTATCTTCGAAGATGGATCATTGACAGCGAGAGGAAAAACTATCAATACATTGCTCAACGGTCAGATCAGTTTAGCCCATAAACGGGGTGACATTAAGGGGAAACATTCCGAAACGACGATCTTTTATTCTGAGAACTGTCCGGTCATAGTGATCGGCCTTGGAAAAGCTGATGAATTTGAAACCGAATGTATCCGTAAAGTTGGCGGTACATTAGTCAAAAAAGCAATTATAAAAAAATATGCCCACGTAGCCTGCGAAAACTTTGGAGGAATGAGCAGTGCCCCATTTGGACGGGCATTAGCAGAAGGATTGGTTTTGGGAAGTTATCAGTTCAATGATTATTTAACTAAGAAGAAGGATGAGTTGTTTGAACTTGATAAAGTGACTGTTTCCGGCGGATCAAGGGTTGGCATAGATAAAGGGTCAATTGTTGCCAGTGGCGTTTGTTTTGCCCGTAATTTGGGCAATCATCCGGGAAATGTAACGACACCAACACGATTGGCTCATGAAGCCAAAAAGATTGGTCGTAGAGGTAAAATGAAGGTGTCTGTCTTTGATCGTGAAAAATTCACTGAAATAGGTATGGGGGCTTTAGCAGGAGTTGCTGCTGGAACTGACGAACCTCCTAAATTCATCCTCATGGAATATTGGGGCACCAAAAAGTCAGTGAAGCCCAAAGTACTGGTGGGAAAGGGTCTTACATTTGATTCAGGGGGCATCTCCATAAAACCAGCCGCAAAAATGGACGAAATGAAATTTGACATGTGCGGTTCAGCAGTAGTCTTGGGCTGCATGCAGGTTATTGCTACCTTAAAACCAAAGATCAATGTTGTGGCAGCTATTTCATCTACAGAAAACTTGAGCGGAGCCAAAGCCTACAAACCTGGAGATATCCTGACAGCCTATAACGGCAAAACAATCGAAGTACTGAATACCGATGCGGAAGGTCGCCTTATATTGGCTGACGCCTTAAGCTATGTAAGTAAACATTATGATCCTGCATTTATTTTTGATTTTGCCACACTGACTGGTGCTGTTCTGGTAGCTTTGGGACATATTGCTACTGGCATTATGGGTACCAATGAAAAGCTCATTGAGAAAGTGAAAAAGTCATCTGCAAAAACAGGGGAGAAGGTCTGGGAATTTCCCCTTTGGAAAGAATATTGCGAACAGGTTGAATCCAAGATTGCCGATGTGAAAAATATTGGTGCACCCATGCAGGCCGGTACTATTGCAGGGGGAGCATTTCTCAAAGAATTTGTTGGAGAAGATATTCCCTGGGTACATTTTGATATCGCAGGAACAGCATGGGGTGAAAAAGAAAAATCTTATGGACCAAAAGCAGGAGCCACGGGGAATGTAATTCGTCTTGTTTTAGATGTCATGGGAGTATAGTTGACGAATAGTTATCCCACAAGGGAAGAAGCATTATCTCTACTTTATGAATATACAAAAAGCAATTCCCTGCGCAGGCACGCATTAGGGGTAGAGCAGGTCATGCGGAAGATGGCGGAAAAATATAACGGTGATTTGGATGAGTGGGGTTTAACGGGTTTACTGCACGATTTTGATTATGAAAGGTATCCCACAATGGAAGAACATCCATACAAGGGGAATGAAATCCTGAAAAATAATGGTTACCCTGATTCAATTTGCACAGCTATCATGGGACATGCTACCTACACAGGTGTTCCCAGGGAAACAGATATGGCAAAATCTTTGTTCTCAGTTGATGAACTGACGGGATTTATTTTTGCTGTGACCTATGTTCGACCCTCTAAATCAATTTTTGAAGTAAAACCTAAGTCAGTGAAAAAAAAGCTAAAGCAAAAATCCTTCGCTGCTTCCGTCCTGCGGGAGGATATATACCAGAGCATGGAAGAACTCAACGTGGATATGACTGAGCATATCCAATTTGTGATTGATGCATTGAAGGAAAAAGCGGATGAGTTGGGATTAAAGAGGGTAGTTCATAATCAATTACCGATTAAAGATTGTGTAATTTAGTGTAGTTTCCGCCATGTCGTTAAGTACAGGATTATTGTTTTTACTCCTTGGTATCGTCATTGGTGTCGTGGTGATTTTGCTTCTCAAACGAAATAATCTCACGGATCAGCAGCAGATGAAAGATGCCTTTGGGAATCTTTCCAAACAGGCATTGGATCAGAATATCGGAACATTCATGAAAATCGCCGAAAGCAAATTTAGTGATCTCATGAAAAGCAGTAATACCCAACTGAATGAAAAGAAAAAACTGATTGATTCCAATCTGGAGGATCTGAAAAAACAGCTTGAGGGATTGAACAAACAAACCACAGAACTCACCGGCCAAATGATGGAATCTAAAAAAGGCGTTACAGAGCTGGCTGATACCACTACCCAATTACGGCAAATTTTATCGAGTTCCCAGGCACGGGGACAATGGGGTGAACGAATGGTGGAAGACATCCTTTCCTTTCTTGGTCTCATTGAAGGAATCAACTACGAAAAGCAAAGCCAGGAAGGTTCTGATCGTCCGGACTTTAAATTTAACCTTCCCGACGGAAAACACATTAACATGGATGTGAAATTTCCATTGAGTCATTATGAAAATTTTCTGGCTTCGGAAAATGAAACAGAACAGAAAAATGAAAAGAAAGCATTTTTGAAAGATGTGCGCAACCATGTGAAAGAAATTTCCGGCCGATCATATATCGACCCAAATGCCGGTACCGTTGACTATGTCTTGATGTTCATTCCCAACGAAAGCATTTACTCCTTTTTAAACCAGGAAGACCATAAATTAATTGATTTTTCCTTGGGCAAAAAGATTTTACTATGTTCTCCCGTCACATTATATGCAATTCTATCACTGATTCGATCGGCCGTAACTAATTTTCATATGGAACAAAAAGCGGGTGAAGTCCAGAAACTGGTAGTCACATTTCGGGAACAATGGGTGAAATTCACAGACAAGCTGGATGCTCTCGGTAAAACACTTGGAACTGTATCAACACATTTTGAAACATTGACAGGACCACGGCGTAATGCACTTGAAAAACCAATGGATAAAATTACTGAACTGCAAATGGGCCAGGGTGAAGATATAAAACAGATTGAGGATAATGATGAATAAGATTGTCACTCTTTTATTTATTACTGGATTACTGATTGGATGGAATTGTGTTGGTCCTCCCGATCCAAACCATTGGCTTGTGAATAATTATCCCGGGGTTGTGAATACTGAATCATTATTTAAATTTGAAGTAAAAGGTGATAATTTTTCATTTGAAGAAGATTATACCTTAAATATGATATTTTCTCCTGACAATAAGCTATTAACAAATTTACGTGTCTCTGATTATGGAGGATCAACGAAGGACACATCCTCAATACTCCTTATTAATTGGGACGGAGAAGAATTTGTTGATGAAAACGAAAATGGTACTTGGGATGATGGAGAACATAAAATTATTGATTATAATGAGAATGAGGATTCTACCGAAATAGTGTTTGAATTTATTGATGTAGATTCAAATGGTATATGGACAGAAAATATTGATACACTTTTATTTGATTATAATGAAGACAATGATTCCACCGATGTGTTGTATGAATTTGACGATAGCAACGGTAACAATATCTGGGATCCGCCCGAGATGTTTACGGATACTTACGCAAATTCTCAATGGGATCCGGCTTCTGTGTATCCAAATTATCCTATTTTAATAAGTAAAAATTTAAGCCGGGATACTGTAAGAACAATTAATCCCGTAGAATATTATCCTGAATCTATTTCAATAAAACTTGATAAGTTTACAGGGGTAATTGAATTTATATTAATCAAATCTACAGTTGAGTAGTGTTTTGACTTTTCAGGACTGATTTTCCCATTCGGGACAAATTAAGTTTTTATAATCGCACCAGTCACAATGTTTTCCGGGTTTCACTTCAAATTCTTTCCTGCGAATACTTGCTGCTACTTTAGTGATCTTTTCCTCCGTTTTCTCCAATTCGTCAGTTGTAAATGAATGAGATCGAATCGGCTTATCTTCATCTCTTAAAAAATGCAGTGAAGCGCTGGCAGGGAGACCTCCAAACTTATCTGAATCCGATTGTTTCAGAAACATACTGTAAACAGCTAGTTGCAGATTTGATTTAGCTGGTGAGGGTGTTTTACTCGTTTTATAATCCACGATATGAACTTTATTGTCATCGTTATCAATGCGATCAATGGCACCGTTTATAGTGATATCATCCAAATCAAATGAGAATCTTTCTTCCCGTGCAATGACATTTGGAGGATTGTTCTTTATCAATCCAGCATAACGGGAAAGCATTTCATTTCCCTGTTTAAAAAATATCTCTTCACGAACTTCATAATCAAATTCGCCTTTTTTCCACTCTTCTTCCAGTAATTTCACAATCCGATCTTCAGTCAATTCTTTACCAGGCTCATGAAATCTCTGCAGGACCCTGTGGATAATGTTTCCAAATACCAGTTGAGGTTTACTGGCTGTCTGTGGAATACCGTCAATGCGACCGAACCGGTATTTCAATGGGCATTGTTCATAGGTTTCGATGGCACTGGCTGAGAGATACAATCTCCCGTTGATGGCGGGCTCAAAATCCTGTTCTAATTCTTGAGCCAGATCTTTTTCCCAATCGTTGGAGCCCAG
>CAJXJG010000123.1 GCA_913054425.1 uncultured Fidelibacterota bacterium | reverse complement strand
AGGTTCCTACTGGAATGTTGAGAAGAATGTAACTTCCGTCACTTCCGGCAAGCGCGCCCATCTGAAGTGACTTGATGAATATCTGAGCTCCTATCAATGGATTCCCCTCTGTATCAGTAATTTTTCCACGAATGGTTCCATCTGTCCCTGCCAAAACAAGAGACTGCAAACTAATTGAAAAGAAAAAGATAAAAATGATAAGGTGTAATTTTTTCATGGATTACTCTTTCCCTAAAAATCTTCTTGATGGATCGGTTGACCTATTCTTTGTATTCCAACTTTTCTGCTAATGTGAAAGGGATCATTTTCAAATTCCGTCAGATCCTGTAAATCATCAAAATTTAATGTATTGGTTTGATGTAACATTTTTCCCCCAGACTGCGAGTCGCCAGATCTAAATTCAGCCAGTTCTAATACTGAAAAAACTTCCCAGCTTTCGCCACTGCTCCAGAATGGTTCACCCCAGCGGGTATACACTGCATCTTTCACAATTCCAATGCCATCGGCTAACCAGGAAATATTTTTTTCACCATATTCCACTCCATTCCCCAGCAACGTCATAGTCATTATACGTGTAACCCGGAAACAAGGATACGTTATGTCAGCGATTGTTACTGAATTTGTATCAACTGCATAGGATTCTTCAATATGATAGTCACCAAATTGTGTCATCATTGTTGTATCTGTTTCAACCCGTTCTCCATCTCGTATCGAATTCCCAACTGAGTACAAAAGTATATCTCCGCGGGCAAATATTTCATACCAGAATTTATTTTCCTCATCAGTAAAAGCAAGAGGACTGCCATTGATTAGATCATCAATGTTTTCATGATACCCATAATGTTTAAAATAACTGGGATGGATCAATTGATATATGTGGCCTTCCGATTCACCCTGTCTGAAAAAATGATAGTCATACTCGCGGATTTCCGCAGAGGTTGAAGGGTCAATGCCATTCCATTCAGTTTTAGCAATGTTATAGGTATTACTGGTTATAAATTCCTCATCGGTAACCGTAATAATTTTATTCGTATAAAGGGTAATTACACTATCAATATCTTCGATTGCCCTCGTTACCGTATCGATGATGGTGATTTCTTTAATTAAATCCCTGTATACCCTTCCAAATCGTGTAGTTAACAATTCACCCGGAATAATACTCAGCAATTTCCTGGGTTCATCTAAATCAGGATAATTATCGTAAGATACAAGAAAATTAGCCGGTCTTTCATCCACTCTCATTTTATATAATTCATCACCTGCTTCTGCATTATAAACACCAGAATTGTCTTTATCTACAAATTCCTCAGCAAGATCAAATCTGGAATTTCCGCGATCACAGAATTTAGTACCATCAGCATCCTCGATAAGTACAGTCCCTGCAGGACACTCTGAAGCTTCCTCAACTTCCAATTCCGCATCATCCCATTGTCCATTACAGTTTCTGTCTTCAAAGGGTTCATCACCCGTGAAGACATCATCTGCATTTTTATCATAATAAACCTCAGCTCCATCCCATGTTTCATTCCCGCGATCACAAATACTAGTACTATCATTAATTTCTATAAACACGGTATGTTCTGGACAACCTGAAGCATCCGCGACAATTTCTTCAGCATCATCCCAAATTCCGTTTGAATTACAATCAGTGTTTTCCTTAAAAACCAGAGAATCTAACCCGAATATTTTTTGGGTAAACTCAAAATAGTGAACCATGATTGTATCACGTGAACTCATTGATTCAGATCTCACAGTTATTTCGTAACGATCAATAAACATTACCCCATCAGCAGTTGTATCAGCAGTGTCAACTACGGCATCCTGATAAAGCGAATCCAGGATATCAACGAAGGTGGAATCATAGGCAACAGACGGCTGCACATTTGTGGAAGCTTGATACCGTTCATAACCGTAATCCCAGTTCAATCCATTTATATTTGTTATTTTTTCCGAGTTAAAGGTTACTTTCTTGTCATTTATGACGGAATTTTTCCTCAGGGAATCTATGGGGGTTATATCAGCATAACCAGAGTCAGCAATCATCTCAGGGGTAATGATCTCATAACCAGTTAAATTTGATTCCCCGTTTTCCAGTGAATAAGCTTTATACAATCTAAAATTTAACGTGTCCTTTTCTGGATTAAAAAGGTCAGGATTATTTAAAGAATTAGCATCGTAACGATTGTATTTTATATTGAATCCATCTTCAAAATTGAAAAAATAACGGCTCAGCAAACCAACATCTCCCATATCAGGGTCGTTAAGAGTATATTGCAAAGCTATAGCCTCATCACCCTCCTGTTCAACGGGTTCTTCGCAGGCCCAATTGACCAGCGCCATTGTAATCAATAGATACAGGAGTGTATTATAGTTATTCATCAATAAAGCGGAATTTAATTAAGTAACTATTTTCCTCTGGTAAATACTCAAAAATTAATTTCAATTTGTTTTTCACTTCTAATACTTTTTCAAAAATTCTTCCTAGAATTGAATTAAATAAATGGAGGAATGAGTGTTATTTTCTCCTGCCGTTAAGAATTTTATCAATCAAACCATATTTTTTTGCTTCTTCAGCACTCATGAAGTAGTTCCGGTCTGTGTCGCGCTCAATCTTTTTCATTGTTTGTCTGGTACATTTACTTAAAATCTGATTGATTCTTTTTCGTAAACGGACGATCTCATCGGCCTGAATCTTGATATCACTGGCCTGACCCTCCGCACCTCCAAGAGGCTGGTGGATCATAATCCTTGAGTTCGGTAAGGAAGAACGTTTTCCTTTTGCTCCGCCTGCAAGTAACAGCGCACCCATACTCGAAGCCTGCCCGATGCAGATTGTTGAGACATCAGGCTTGATAAAATTCATTGTATCAAAAATCGCTAACCCGGAAGTAACAAAGCCTCCCGGTGAATTTATATACAGGTGAATGTCTTTTTCAGAATTATCCGCTTCCAAAAACAATAATTGAGCAATGACCAATGAAGCGACATTATCATCAATGGAAGTGCTCAAAAAAATAATCCTTTCCTTCAACAAACGGGAATAGATATCAAATGCACGTTCAGACCGTCCTGATTTTTCCACCACCATAGGGATTAACTGGGACATTGGGGTTTTACTCATGAGCGTTGGCCTGCAATTCCTGCTGGGTGCGTATTTCTGCTGTTTTCACAGTGATTTCCTTAACCTTAACAAATTCCCGTACAACCGCTAATACCTTTTTTTCCATAAGATCATCCTCTACCCGGGTGCGGTTGCTGGGTTTTTTAAAGAATTTTTCCGCTTCCTTTCTATTCGTGGCATGATCAAGTATCCGGTTAATTTCCGCTTCCAGATCGCTTTTTGGCACTGCTAAGCTATGGGCTTGAATAATAGCTTTCCTAATAAGATACCACTTTAAGTTTCTCTCAGCAACCGGTTTATAATTCTCTTTAATCTTGGTTTCATCAATTTCTATATTTGTGTTCTGCTTCTGCACATCTTCCAAAATATGGCTCAGATACAAATCAACCATGGATGGGGGACAATCCACCCCAACTTTTTCAATAAGTGCATCTGATAACTGCCGTTCAAACAATTCATCAGATCTGCGAGCATAAGATTGGTCTATTTGTTTTTTTATCTTTTGTTTCCATTCCGTCTCAGATTCAGTACCGGGATCCACCTGCCTGACAAAATCCTCACTGATTTCAGGCAATTCTTGTCTTTCAATATTAATAACTTTGACTGAGAAAGATGTCTCTTTTCCATTTTCATCCGGAATTTTTACCCTGGCTGAATCCCCGGCTTTTACACCTTCAAGATTTTTCTGGTTCTGCCCGGTGAAAATACCATCCCCAATTTTCAGATAGCGTTTTTCGACCTTTTCACCGATGATTGTAACACCTGAATCATCCAATTTCTGCAAATCCGCAAGAACGTAATCACCACTTATCGCGCCATCTTCTACGGTTTTAACCTCCGCATTGGCTTTGCGAATATCTTCAATCGCAAGTTCCACATCTTCTTCATCAGTAATATAATTATGTTTCTGGACTTTTAAATTGAGTTTTTTCAGGGGAGGCAATGTGACCTCCGGTTCAACCTCAAACAAAGCTTTGAATGAAAAATTCTCGCCATATTTAAATTCCAGGTTATTCACATCCGCTTGGTTCACCGGGACAAGTTCCTTTTCCTGGAGCGCCTTCATATAAAATTTTCTGAATGATTCCTCCACAAAATCCGCTTCAATAGCAGGCAGAAAACGTTTCATCAAAATCTGTTTTGGTACCTTGCCGGGACGAAAGCCGGGCAACTTTGCTTTTTTCCTGAATTTCCCTATGGTTTTATCAAAATCATCGCAGAGCTCCTCCCAAGGAATATCAATAATCAATTCCCGGGAAAAGGAACTTAATTCATTGATTTCTATGTGCAAATTATAGTGTAATAATTTTATTTAGGGAAATGGAGCGGGAATATACAATAATAATTATTATTTGGTAATCATTAATTAGGATTAGAATTAAGATGTCAAAACTTAATTCAATCCAAAATCTTTTATTTGGAGCACACCTTTGTAGATATAATACATCCCTGCCATTTGAATAATGTGATAGATATCATTATGATTAAAATGTTTATGCAGGCTAAAACCCTTCAGTTGCACACCTGCTGCAATAAAACTGATGAGTATCCCAATTGAAATCCAACCGGATCCATTGAATTTTAAAATAAACTGACTGTACATCATCATGGCCAATACAAAAATCATTGTTGGCAGGTAAAACAAAATCACGATTGTAAAACGGTCATCTTTTACAATGACCGCACAATATACCACTAATAAAATCAATGGGATCCATTTCAGCCACTGAACGGTTGAATTTGGAAATATATGGGAAAATGATGCTGTCAGAAAAAAGTAACAAGAGATTCCGATAGACAGGACAGTCAATTTCCAGACTATTTTTTTCACCATTTCAGGAAAGTGAGGACCTAATCCATGACTGACTGCTCCAAGCAAAGAACCGATTCCAATCATCCAAAATGTAAAAGTCCAATGCCAATGTGTATTCATGAGTTGATCTGAGAACAAAGTATAAATTTCCATAGCAAAATATCCTGCAAACAAAAATAGAATCACATCTGTAAATACCGTCATTGGTTCGTAGAACAAGGATTTATACAATTAATTATTTGGCGGATTTGTTCTGAAATCTGAGATATTGCTCTGGAATCTATTAGTCGGATGAATTACAAATATAAATATACAAACCTATCCCTGTCATCACGAGGAGCGGAGCGACGAAGTGATCCCCCAGTAATAATATCATTAGGAGATTGCCTCGTCGTTCGTTCCTCTCTCATCGCAATGACATTTTTTTAGTTAACTTAATTTTTCAAATTGATATTGATAAACATGGTTTTAATTCCAGAACATTCATCAGGATAATCAATTCCATAATCACATAAGTTCACATCACCACTAATAAAATACTGGTCCTTTCTTTTTCCATTTTTCATTCCACTTTTTCTCGGATTTAACATGAGACGAACGTATTTTGTGATTCCGTTGATTGTGAGGTTTCCCCGAAGATGGAACCACCTTACGCCCAACTTAAAATTATCCAGGCATTGAAAAACCATGTATGGATTTTTATCGG
>CAJXJG010000122.1 GCA_913054425.1 uncultured Fidelibacterota bacterium | reverse complement strand
AGGAAAAACTGAAGGAACAATCCGAATTTTGCTCCATTCCCATCGGGAAACGTTCTTTCAGCAGGATTTTCTTTGGGAGAGAGAACAGTTGCAAAATATATCGGAAATTGATGTATTAGAATGGAATGAATTAAAATGTAATTTCGACAAGAAACAGACAACTTATTTTTACGGAGGTGAGCACTTAGTGAAAAGTTTAAATGAACCAGGATTAATAAAAGTTCATCCTTCAGCGAACTGGATTGGGTTTTTAGCGGAGAAAAATTTTACGAAATGGGTTTCTGATAATCCGTTTACACTGACTCCTGACTATATATCTCCCTTTCTGATGAAATAGAATAATGGTTTGGTTTAAACGCAAGGACGAAAAATTAAAGGATAGTGAGAAAAAATCTATTCCTGACGGCTTATGGGAAAAATGTTCATCTTGCAGTGAAATTCTATATAAACCGGAATTAGAAAAAACCTATAATGTCTGCAGGCATTGCGGACATCATTTCCGGGTAACACCTGGGGTGTATTTAGATTTATTGTTTGACGGAAATTCTTATGAGGAATTATTCCCAAATGTGGAGTCTTTGGACCCGATGAGGTTTAAAGCAAAGAAAAAATATCGGAACCAGTTAAAGGATGCAGTGTCCAAGACCGGGAAAAAAGAAGCGATCCAGTGTTATTTAGGAAATATTAGTGGTTATAAAATTGTTTTGGGAATAATGAATTTTCGATTTATCGGAGGGAGTGTTGGATCTGTTGTAGGGGAAAAGGTATCGAGATCTATTAAATACGCCGGTGAGCAAAAATGCCCCTTTATTTTAATTTGTTCTTCCGGAGGTGCCCGTATGCAGGAAGGTGCAATTTCCCTGATGCAAATGGCAAAAACCTCTACTCACCTTGCAAAGTTTTTAGAAGAGGGTGGTTTGTATATTCCCATATTAACTGACCCGACGACCGGAGGCGTGACGGCAAGTTTTGGAATGCTGGGAGATATCATACTTGCTGAACCGGGTGCATTGATTGGATTTGCAGGTCCACGGGTGATTAAGCAGACAATTGGGAAGGATTTACCCGATGGCTTCCAACGATCGGAATTTTTACTTGATAAGGGTTTTCTGGATCACATTGTCACACGTGAAGACATGAAGGAAACTCTCACAAATATCATTGGAATGCTTGAATGACTCCAACCCCGAATATTCTCGTGACTAATGATGACGGGATTCATTCTCGCGGGATTTTTAGATTGTGGGAAGGAATGGAGGAAATAGGTAATGTAACCGTAGTTGCTCCAGATACAGAAAAGAGCGCGGTGGGACATGCTATCACTATTTCTGATCCGATCCGAATTCAAGAGTTTAAGCAAAATGGGGGAATCAGAGGATATAGTGTTGATGGTACTCCTGCGGATTGTGTTAAAATTGCGGTCTCCGCCCTGTGTAAAAAACCTCCGGATATTGTTATTTCCGGAATCAACTCTGGCGCCAATGTGGGGAATAATATTATTTATTCAGGAACAGTTTCTGCCGCAACAGAAGGGACTATGTACAATATTTCATCCATTGCAATCAGTTTAGCTTCTCAAAAAAGCCAGGATTTCGATTTTTCTACTGAAATAGCACAGAAAGTAGTCAAAGCTGTTTTAAAAAATGGACTGCCAAAAGGAACACTTCTGAATGTGAATGTGCCCGCTATTCCTTCGGATAAAATCAAGGGAATTAAAATAACAAAACAAGGCCATGTTTTTTTCAAAGACAGGTTTGAAAAACGGGAAGATCCTCGGGGCAGGCAATATTATTGGATGACAGGTGAGATTGTAAACCCGGTTAATGCATCTGATTTGGATAGCAGTGTCCTGGAAGACGGATATGTAAGTATCACGCCGATTCATTATGAATTAACAAATAATAATTTCCTTAAACCATTAAATGATTGGGATTTTTCATGAGCAATTTTCATGAAAATGGAATCATTATCCTGGATTTTGGATCCCAGTATACTCAACTGATTGCCCGGAGAATCCGTGAGAAGCATGTCTATTCAGAAATTATGTCTCCGGATGTTTCACTAGAGGTGATTCAGGAGCGATCTCCAAAGGCGATTATTTTATCCGGTGGACCTTCCAGCGTTTATGAAGACTCTTCCCCTGAATACGATTCAAAGCTGTTTGCGATGGATATTCCAATCCTGGGCATTTGCTACGGATTGCAGCTTATGGCTCATCACTATAATGGACAGGTAGAATCATCATCTCATGGTGAATACGGGTTTGCATTTATTAATATTATGAATTCAGAACATCTTTTTAAGTCTGTGTCCGGTAGCACTCAAGTCTGGATGAGTCACATGGACAGGGTTACTCAAATTCCTCCTGGCTGGGAGATCATGGCAGAGTCTTCCAACGGAGTTGTGGCCGCAATGGGTCATGTGGAATCAAAACGGTTTGCAACCCAATTTCACCCGGAAGTAAATCATACAGTTGAGGGAGAAACTATCCTGAATAATTTTTTATTCAAAATTGCAGGGTGTTCTCCCGATTGGACAGCAGGGAATTTTGTTGATGAACAAGTGGAAAGAATCCGTGAAATGACAGGGGAGAAACGGGTTTTGGTTGGAGTGAGCGGTGGCGTGGATTCCTCTGTAGTGGCTGCCCTTCTGAATAAAGCCATCGGTGAGCGATCTGTCGCAGTTCTTGTTGATCATGGATTGTTGAGAAAAAATGAAGCCAGGCAGTGCATTTCTGCGTTGCGGGATGGTTTGGGAGTGAATATAAATTTCCAGGATAGTTCCGCTATATTCATGAAAAAATTAAAAGGTGTTGAAAATCCCGAGGAAAAACGAAAAATAATCGGAGAACAGTTTATTCGTACATTTGAACAAGTTGCGCGGAACTTTGGACATATTGAATTTCTTGCCCAGGGAACGCTTTATCCTGATATAATCGAAAGCGGTGCTCACAGGAAAGGGGGAAAAGCAGCTGTTATAAAGAGTCATCACAACGTAGGCGGACTTCCGGAAGGAATGGATTTTTCACTGATAGAACCTCTTAAGGATTTATTCAAGGATGAAGTTCGGAAAGTCGGCAGAGAATTAGGTCTACCCGAATCTCTGGTTCACCGACATCCTTTCCCTGGGCCAGGATTGGCGGTTCGAATAATCGGTGAAGTAACAAAAGAAAAATTAGAGATTCTCAGAGAAGCAGATCATATTTATATGGGTATATTAGAGGAAGAAGGACTTTATGATGAAATCTGGCAGGCGTTTTCTATTTTGATTCCAGTGAAAACTGTAGGTGTCATGGGAGATAAGCGGACTTATGAGAACCTGCTTGGAATCAGGGCTGTTACCAGCCATGACGGCATGACTGCTGATTGGTACAGGATGCCTCCTGAGGTTCTTTCAATAATATCCAGTAAGATTGTGAACTCTGTCAAAGGGATAAACCGCGTTGTTTATGATATTACTTCTAAACCTCCCGGGACGATAGAATGGGAATAATTTATATCTGTAATTTTCCAAGAATTGATTGGAACTTTACCGGGGAATGTATGTTTTTATCAGAAAAAAATGTGGCGAGAATGAAATGAAAAATCTATTTCAATATATTGTGTTAGCTGTTAATTTTAACTTTACGATTAGTGAAAGAGGATAAAATATGTGCGGAATTATAGGATACTATGGGAATAAAGACGCAATCCCGATTTTAATCAATGGATTGAAGCGTCTGGAATACCGTGGATACGACTCTGCCGGAATTGCGGTAACTAACGGTGGTGGTATTGATATCCTGAAAAAGTCCGGCAAGGTAAAAGAATTAGAAGCTGCTGTTGAAGATTCTCCCTTAAAAGGATCGGTTGGCATGGCTCATACACGCTGGGCGACACACGGAGAGCCCAATGATCTCAATGCTCATCCGCATATGGATGAAACCGAAACCATTGCTCTCATTCACAATGGAATTATAGAAAATTACCACAGCCTTCGTGGAGTACTCCAAAAAGAAGGTGTTACATTCAAGAGTGACACTGATACAGAAGTTCTGGTTCAGTTAATTGCTTCATTCTATCGTAGGGATAAGTTGTCTTTTGAACAAGCTGTAAGAGCGGCCCTGCACAAAGTTATAGGCACTTTTGGCATCGTTGCTCTCTGCAGTGAAGAACCGGATGTCATGGTTGCAGCCCGCCACGGAAGTCCATTGGTATTAGGTTTAGGTGATGGGGAATATTTCCTTGCCAGTGATGCGTCTCCCATCATAGAGCATACCCGAAATGTGATTTATCTTGATGAAGGTGAAATGGTCGTTCTTAATTCTGATGGATATACTGTCAAACAGATTTACAAGAATAAAGTCCTTTCTAAAGCAGTTACCACACTGGATATGAGTTTGGAAGAAATAGAAAAAGGGAATTTCCCCCATTTTATGTTGAAGGAAATATTTGATCAAAAACGGACAATTATGGATACGATGAGGGGGAGACTTATCCTTGATGAAGGCTCTGCCCATTTAGGCGGGCTTATAGATTGCCTGGATCGAATTGAAAACGCAAGCCGGTTTTATATTACTGCCTGCGGAACATCCTGGCACGCTGGTCTCATAGGCAAATATCTCATTGAAGAGTATGCGCACATTCCGGTTCACGTGGAATATGCTTCCGAATTCCGTTATCGTAAAGTCATTATTGACAGTAATACAGTCGTTATAGCCATCAGCCAATCCGGGGAAACCGCAGACACATTGGCTGCCATCAAGAAAGCAAAAGAAATGGGAGCCCTCACTGTTGGAATTTGTAACGTGGTTGGAAGTTCAATATCAAGAGAAACAGATTGTGGAGTGTACACTCATGCGGGACCGGAAATTGGTGTGGCTTCTACCAAAGCTTTTACTGCTCAATTGACAGTTCTTTTCCTGTTTGCGTTGAAGTTAGGACGCAGAAAAAACCTGTCTAAAAGGGAAGGAATCAACATCGCAAGATCACTAGCAGAGATAGGAAATACAACTGAGATAATACTGGAGGATACTTCACATATCGAGTACGTAGCCGCAGAAACAGTTGAAGCGAATAATTTTTTATATCTTGGCCGCGGATTGAATTTTCCCGTAGCCCTGGAAGGCGCCCTGAAACTGAAGGAAATATCCTATATCCATGCAGAAGGTTATCCCGCCGCGGAAATGAAACACGGTCCCATTGCCTTAATCGATGAAAAAATGCCTGTCGTTTTCATTGCTCCTCATGACCAGACCTTTGACAAGGTAATTTCCAACATCCAGGAAGTAAAATCAAGAAGGGGAAAGGTAATTGTAGTAACGGATAAAAAAAGCATAATACTGGATAAATTAACAGATTACCAGATTGTGATTCCAACAACACATACGCGAATTTTCCCAATCGTGGCATCAATTCCGCTTCAATTGCTTGCCTATCATTTAGCGGTATTAAGAGGGTGTGAAGTAGATCAACCGAGGAATCTTGCAAAAAGTGTTACTGTGGAATAGTATTTGATAGTTCTCTTTAGTTAAAAAAAAGTTTGAAGATGAGAGAGAGTAAACTCTCTCACCTTGTTTTACCTTGTAACCATTTCCCCATTCGTCCCAATTTAATTTTCCACCTTTTCTAATCAATCCATCTCTAACAATGGGGTATTTGTAATGTATGTTTATTGAGTGTTGTTGGGTTATGTCATCATATCCAAGAGTGATGTTATCAATAAAGTA
>CAJXJG010000121.1 GCA_913054425.1 uncultured Fidelibacterota bacterium | reverse complement strand
GCCACTTGTGATAAGAAATGAATCCAGCTTACCATGACCGCAGAGGAACTTCCTGTCCCAGCTTTTATAGGAATTTCGCTGGTGAGCTCACATTCAAAACCATGTGAGAAAGTTAACCCTTCATCCAAACATGTTTTGACACCGCTCTTGAAATAATCACGTGGTTTTGTGTAATCCAGTTCATCCAATAAAAAGGATTCCTCTTCATTCAAATCCGGTTTATTAATAATAATTTTGCTGTCCGACCGGTTCTTACCGATTAGCCGGGTCCGGAGTGAAATAGCCATGGGAATGACCGGTAGACCAAGGTAATCCTGATGCTCACCAAAAAGACAAATTCGACCTGGAGTGCTTATTTCCATGTTTTAAATAATCCAAGGGATGCCGCAACACCTACACCATAGAGAAACAAGCCTGAAAAATTCTGACTATATATAAATTGGCCTGTTCCAAGGAGAAATCCATACACAGCGGTACAACCCAAAACCATGGAAAGGATTCCATTTGGAACAGGCCATGGTTCTGTGGAAACACCATCTGAATATTTAGCCCAACCGGGTCCGCCTGGATTCACCTTTTTTACAAAATTCCGGAGAATTTCGTCATCATCCGGTGGTGTGAAATATGTGGCAATAATCCAGACAATTGTAGTGAGTACAGCTCCGATCACAATTTTTTGCCACCCTTCTAAAGTAGACTCACCGAAGTTAAGATATCCGGCAATGATAATGGAACTTACCATGGCGACTATCTCGGTGTAGGCATTGATGCGCCACCAGAACCAGCGCAGGATGTATATCAGTCCCGTTCCAGAACCTATCATAAGAAGTAAGGTAAATGCCTGGCCGGCGCTGGTGAGTAAGAGTCCCAATCCACCTCCTAAAATAATGGAGAGAACTGTAAATAATCGCCCTGCCTGGACTAACTGCTTTTCGGATGCATCCGGTCTCATAAAACGGTGATAAAAATCATTCACCAAATAACTGGCGCCGAGATTCAATTGAGTGGACATGGTACTCATAAACGCGGCAATGAGCGATGCGGCAACTAACCCCAAAAGACCAGATGGCAATAAGGTAAGCATGGCGGGATAGGCTACATCGTGCCCCAGTTTATCGGCTGGAAGATTCGGAAATGCTTTTTGAATATCCGCTAATTCCGGAAATACAATTAGAGATGCAAGGGCGATCAAAATCCAGGGCCAGGGGCGCAGGGCATAATGAGCCACGTTGAAAAAGAATGTTGCACCCACAGCGTGAGATTCATCTTTAGCCGAAAACATGCGCTGGGCGATATAACCACCACCGCCGGGTTCTGCCCCGGGATAATAACTTGCCCACCACTGCACCGCCAATGGAACCAGTAAAATCGGTACCCATGCATTTGGATCGGACATATCGGGGATCAGTGAAAGTTTACCGGTTACGTTTGCATGAGAGATAAGATTGGATAGACCACCTATCTCCGGTAATCCAAGGATATAAAACATTCCCCAAAGTGAACCAACCATAGCCAATGTGAATTGAACAAAGTCAGTAATTATGACTGCCTTCAGGCCGCCCAGAGTAGAATAAGCTAAGGTGATGGAACAGGCAATGAGAAGCGTCTTCCAACCGGGCAAGCCAAGAACAATTTCACCAAATTTCACCGCTGCAAGACTTACTGCGCCCATGACCAATACATTAAAAACTAATCCTAAATACAGGGCTCTGAAACCACGGAGAAAGGCCGCCGCCTTTCCGCTGTAGCGCAGTTCATAAAATTCAATATCTGTCAGCACCCCGGAGCGGTGCCATAGTTTGGCGTAGACAAAAACTGTTAACATTCCCGTCAATAAAAATGCCCACCATACCCAGTTGCCGGAAACACCATTTTGTCGAACAAGATCGGTCACCAGGTTTGGTGTGTCGGTTGAAAAAGTAGTCGCCACCATGCTGACCCCCAACAGCCACCAGGGCATGTTCCTTCCTGCCAAGAAAAATGATTTTGTATCCTTCCCGGCCTGTCTTGATACCCAAAGACCAACAATTAATGAAAGGGCGAAATAAGCACCAACGATGGTCCAGTCTAGACTTGAAAGTGTCATTTATACCTCGTCGTTCAATCCAAAGATTGGTTTATTTGTTTTCCATTTTCTACGGGTAAAGTCGGGTATCCTTACTGATGCACTATTCATTCGGATAGATTTTTCAGATAATGGGCATATCACACTCATGCTCGCTGCATCATAGACATCAATTGGTGGAGACACGTTCCGTTTTATGGATTCTACAAATGCCCGCAGTATGAAAAAATCCATTCCGCCGTGGCCGGATCCAGACGCTTGATCCTCAAACCGTTTCCAGAGCGGATGATCATATTTCTTCAAATACTCTTCATCCGGTTCCCAGCGGTGTTCTTCAGGACTTGTCCCTTCAATATAAATGGAATCATTGTCCACCATCCAAATTCCCTTTGTACCCTGCACACGAAAATTTAAACTATAGGGACGGGGGGAATTCGTGTCATGGCTCAACATAATGGTCTGACCGTTGGCGCATTTGATTACTGTTGTGACAATATCACCCAGCTTAAATCCTACTTTTGAATTGGGATGATCTTTACCGCCAAGCTTTACAATATAATTATGAAGTCCCCGAGATTGCGTTGCAGTAGAAGTAAGGTGAACCATTCTATTCCCCCGGTTTATATCCAGCATTGTACTTACCGGTCCTAATCCGTGCGTGGGGTATAAATCACCATTCCGCTCCACAGAATGCTGCGTCCTCCATTTCGATTCGGAATAACCATTTTCACCAAATTCAACTCCTCCGCCGTAAGGCTGAATTCCATCATTGAATTTCACATGACGGAGGTCATGCTGGTACCCTCCCTGGCAATGAAGAAGTTCACCGAACAATCCTTCACGTACCATATTTAAGACTGCCATGACATCCCTGCGGTAACAGACATTTTCCATAATCATGCAGAATTTTCCTGTTCTTTCGGAAGTGTTCACCAAATCCCAGCAATCTTCTACAGTGAGGGCTGCAGGAACTTCTGTACCTACATGATTTCCATGTTTCATTGCTGCTATTGCCATGGGATGATGCCATTCCCAGGGAGTGGCAATGTACACTCCATCCAAATCTTCATTAGCCATCATATTGCGAAAATCTTCATCACCCTTTTTATACACTTTTGGCTCAGGTTTCCCGGCATCTTTCAAGATTTTTAAAGCGCTTTCTATCATGCCATCATCAATATCACAAATGGCTGGAATGCCTACTTCAGGATACTTCGCTGCCAGCCAAAGGACCCACTGTCCCCGCAGTCCGGTACCGATAAAACCCAGTTTTATTCTTTCATTTACAATTTGAGATGAAAATAACGTTTTTGGCATGATTGCAGCAGCAACTCCTGTAACTGCAGCAGTTTTTATAAATTCTCTTCTCTTCATTGGTATTTTCATGGGTACTCCCAGGTAAGAATATTTGAAAAAGGATTTTCAATATTGAAATTATCAGGACTCATATCCTTGAAAATTACCAATCAGTTTCTTTAATAAAAACTAATAATCCAGTGCCAGGGTCACTTTAGAAATAAAAACTAAATACAACGCATCTTCTCTTTTTCTGCACAGATATCTGACAATAACTTTAAGACATGACCAGAATCAAACTCTACGTCCTTTCTTTCCTCATACTCCTGACAACCATTCCATGGTTTTTTTCTCAATCGAGTGATATTTCAATTGGGGGATTTCCAGCATGGGCATTTTATACATTAGCTGCAACAGCATGTTATGGAATAATAATAGCTCTGCTTTTAAAAAAATATTGGCACCTGTCCTCCGGGAAAAAGGAGCCTGGAGAGTAACATGGATACCCAACCACTCCTGGGTACCGGCGGGATGATTTGCATGGGGATATACCTTTTTTCCCTCATTGGTATTGGCCTTGCGGGACGATTTGCACGAAAAGAAAATACCATGGCGGACTTCTATTTAGCAGGGAGAGGTATGGGAGTATTTGTTCTCTTCCTCACCCTTTATGCTACCCAGTACAGCGGCAACACCCTCATCGGCTTTTCCGGTAGGGCATATCGGGAAGGATTCACAGCCCTGGTTACTGTTACGTTCATGACGGTAATCATCGGAGCGTATTTTATCTATGCTCCAAAACTGTATCGGCTTTCAAAAAAATATAATTTTATCACTGTGGGAGATTTTATTCAGCATCGATTTCAATCCAACGCACTCACAGTTACCATAACTATCATCGCAATTATTGCTTTGGGAAATTATATTCTTACAAACCTGAAGGCCATCGGATTTATCATCGTTGCCGCTACCGGAGGTCAAGTGAGTTTTGCCCAGGGCATCATTGTTCTTTCCCTCATTATGGTCATTTACGAGACCCTGGGAGGAATGCGCAGCGTGGCCTGGACAGACATGATCCAGGGAGTACTTCTGCTCCTGGGTGTCTTCCTCATTTTCATTACTATTCAGTCAGAGTACGGCGGATTGGCTCATGCCTCTGAGCAGATTAAATCCATCCACCCCGACTTTTGGAAGCCGCCGGACTGGGAAGGAAAACGGCTCTGGCTCAGTACTATCGTCATTGTCTTTTTTGGTATTTCAGTTTATCCCCATGCCATTCAGCGCATCTACGCTGCCCGGGATGAGAAAACCCTGAGACGATCATTCCAGATAATGATTTTTATGCCGCTCGTAACTACTCTTTTCATGATAATCGTTGGTATTGTGGGCGCAGCACAAATCCCCGGACTCGATCGCCAGGGAAGTGAACAGATCACGCTCTTGTTGCTGAACGATCTGGCTCAAAATATCCCTGCCATATCGTGGCTATTGGTTATTTTTATTTCTGCAGCTGTTGCTGCTATAATGTCCACAGTTGACTCCGCCTTGCTGGCAATCTCCTCCCTGGTGACACAGGATCTCTACGGAAAAATGAAACCAGGATCATCCCAGTCCCATCTCATAAGGTTTGGAAAAATTGTTTCCTGGCTTATTATGGCGGGAGCTGTGTGGCTGGCGATTGCCCTGCCGCAAACCATCTGGAGATTGTTTGAAATTAAGCTGGAACTCCTGTGTCAGATCGCTCCCGCCATTTTCCTGGGTATACACATGAAATCCCTATCCGCCAGATCTATTCTCACAGGGATACTGCTGGGAACAGCGGTGGCGCTTTTCATCATGATCGGGAACTGGGCTGGGCTGGCGATTGATACCAAACCCTGGGGGGTTCATGCCGGTGTCTGGGGATTGATAATCAATTTTGCAGCAATCGGAGCCTGTAACCTTTTTAAGGATGGCACTAATAAAAATCAACCAGCATTCAGATGAGATAAAGGAGACAGCTTTTGATCACCTTGGAATCTCCCTTCCTGCTTTTTTGTTTCTGTGAACCGTGAAATAGGAAAAATATTGTTTATAAGCTCTAATGAAAGTTGGGTTTCTCCGGGTGAACCATGGGAACAAAACGCACAGGAATTATGCTTTCTTCCTCAATTCCCTTCTTAATCTTTGTGATGACTTTTAGTTCTTGATAATATTTTCCTACAGGGATGACCATCCTTCCACTAATTTTTAATTGGTCAATCAAAGCTTTTGGGACTTGGTCCGGGGCAGCAGTCACAATAATACAATCAAAAGGGGCCTGCTCAACCCAGCCTTTATAACCATCACCCCATTTTACAGTCACATTATCATATCCTAAATTTATTAAGCGT
>CAJXJG010000120.1 GCA_913054425.1 uncultured Fidelibacterota bacterium | reverse complement strand
GTTCCATTCTTGCTCACTCATTTGTTTGATTGTATGGAAAACAACCTTCGGTTCTCCTGTATGGTGAGCTTCCAGTCTGTCTTTGCGTCCCCAGCGTTTTGAGAAGCGGCTTTCAAAATACCATGTGGTCTTACTTCAAAGACCTTTGCTTCATTTTTATTTTGTACTGTTTTCTCTTTTCTCTTTCTTCCTTCTTTTTCTTGCGGTAAGCCTTCACTCTTTCTGTGGTAATGCGTTTCCATTCGTTGGTTGGGTCTCTAGCTTCACTTGTTACATCGGTGTAATAACCATGAAATAATTTACTCATAATCGGGATTTTTAAAGATTCAACTAACTTGGAAGTATACCGGATTGGACAGGGCTCTACGGATTACCTGGGGTTGCTTTGAGTCCAACTCAAACCCTCTGGGAACAGGGCGGTCCTTGTACCACTCTTTGACACTATTTAGTATTTTGTCATGACTGGCGGCAGCTTGAATTTCGACACGCAGAAATATATTGCCGCATGTGATATGCAACTCAGATTGCCAGATATCTGAGGGAATTATGAACTTAGCGACTGGACCTTGTTCACTGATCCAGACCAGATAGTCACCAGCCGCGCCCCGGACATCAATTTGGGCTGTAACCTTACCAGTAACACGCATAACGTTACCCATCGCGACTTTACCGATCGTAAATGAAAGGTGAGGCCCTTCTGGTGATTCCGTAACATAACCGTTGCCGCAACGCAGACCTTCCAGAACGGTTTCCTGATTAAGATTCTCCAACCACAAAACGGTCGTAGGACATCCTAAAATAAAAGGACTATCCGGCTGGAATTGTTCTGGTTGGTGATAATCACTACCGCCAATCAAAGAGATCTGTTGTCCTTCAGAAATTCGCTGATCATAAAGTTTGAGGGAATGCTCGTTTCCTGCTAACCAGTGATTTTGCCAGACTTCCATACAGTCCAAGGATGGAAGTTTATGAAGCCAAGGCAAGGGTGGCTTGTCGTGGTTTACAGAAACCAGTGCCCCCTGATCATGCGCGGCTTGTACTAAGATATCAACATCTTTATCACATTCAAGACGGAAATCTATCCAATTATTTAAACCAAAAATATTGATATGGCCATTATAGGTCGTGATTTCCATTCCCTGAACAAAGACCAGTTTCGGAGAGGAATGGTGTCCAAAGTATTGCCACTGGGTAATGGTGTTGTGATCAGTAACTGACAGGAAGTCGAGACCGATATGTTGCGCCGTCTGGTGTAATATTTCTGGTGTACCTCGTGCGTCACTGTGGTGAGTATGACAATGCAAATCACCCTTATACCATCCGGTGCCGGAACGGGTCACAGTGGGGAAGTTTACTGGCTCTTTTAAAGGTCTGTCTGAATCATCAATCATTACATTAAGATGGATGGTTGTCCCCATTGGTGGAACCTTGTAGAGGCCAAGAACAATTTGCCATTTTCCATCAGGTATATTGCCCTGAACATATCCGGGTGTTGCGGCATCGGTTGCAATGAAAAAGCTATTACGTGCTCCTCCACTCCAGCCACGAAACCCGGCCTGAGTTGGAAAACCTGTTGCTCTACTATCAAGTATTCCGAGGTCAATAACACAGGCCTCAGATTTATCATACGTCATTTTAACGTTGATAAGGGTGGTTCCAGTCGGCATGAGTACAGGCACATACAGGTAGGGACTGCGGACTTTATCCTCCGCTTGAACCAGGCAGGTGATAAGTATTTCGTGCCCGGTAAGAAGATGTGTGGTTTCCAAGGCTTATTCCTTCACAGCTCCTGAATATATTCCAGTTATAAAATAACGCTGTATTGCTGGATAGAAAAGAATCAAAGGGGCTAGTGCCAGTACAATACCAGCTGAAACGACATTCGGGGTAATAATATCATTGGTCGATGTCACTTGATCATTCAACACGATAGATTTCAGGGCGACCTGGAGAGTCATCTTTAAGGGGTCGTTGATGAAGATCAGAGGCTCGATAAACATGTTATATTTTCTGACCACATCAAACAGCAAAACTGTCGCTAATCCGGGAAAGGTCAATGGTACATAGATTTTTAAAAAGATCATCCAGGTGTTTGCGCCGTCTATTTTGGCTGATTCCTTAAGTTCAATGGGAATACGTTCAAAATAAGTCTTCATCAGTAGAATGCTGAAGCCCGATACCAGTTCAGCAACAATTAACGAAGTCAGGGTGTTAAGCAGGTGGAACTGTTTGAACACAACAAATAGGGGGACCATGATGATCTGGGAAGGAATAGTTAGGGTAAGAAGAATAATTATTGCGATCAGTTTTTTGCCTGGTAGAGAACTTTGCGCCAGAACATATCCTCCAATGGCCGATAGAAAGACATGAATTATACTGCCTACAGATGTCACAAAAATTGTGTTCATGAGGGGGCGCCAATATTCCAGTCTGCGCCAGAGAACTTCATAAGCTTCAAATGTAAATTTATCAGGCCAGAAAATAACACCGGGTTGCATTGAGCCAAGGCCTGTTGAGAACGATGTTGCAATCACATTGATTAAAGGCACAATCATCATGATCGATAACAGGCCTAACAGGGAATAGGAAAAAATCAAAAATCCACGGCTTTTTAACATGGCCTATTTATATCCAACAATTTTGCTGGCAGTAAGGGCGAACAGAATGGAAATTGCGAGTAGCAGGACACCGGCTGCACTGGCAACACCGAGATCAAATTCAAGCAGACCGCGTTCATATATCAGCATAGCTAAGGTTGTTATTTTATCTGCGGTCAGCCCATTGGTCATCAGATATGATGAATCAAATGTCCGCAGTGACCCAACAAGTGTGATTAGAAAAACTATCTGCATGGCAGGGTAAATATGCGGGAGGATGATATATCGGATTTTATGAAATACTGAAGCCCCATCTATCTCGGCAGCCTCATAAAGTTCCGGATTTATAGAAACAATTGCAGCCAAATATATTACTGCATTAAATCCAAGATCTTTCCAGACGGTTTGAGCAACAAGCAGTGTACGGGCAAAGTTGGGACTGGAAAAAAAACTGATAGGAATGTCGAGTAGACCAATGGAAACAAGTATCGAATTGACTAAACCTATCGGAGACAACAAGTTCATCCAGATACCGATAATGATTACCCAAGAGAATAGATAAGGCATATAAATGATCGTTTGGAAAAGACGTTTCCAGGTGATCCTAGTAATTTCATGAATCGCAATAGCCGGTAAAATAGGCAGGGCAAAACCAAAAATGGTTATATTCGCAGCAATAACAATTGTACTAATTGTGGACTGAATAACGGTTGGGTCTGTAAAGACAATGCGATAGTTTTCCTGGCCAATGAAACCCATTGGGCCCAGCAAACCCATCTTCTGGAAACTCATCCAGATACCCTGAGCCAGAGGGTAAAAAACAAAGATAACAAAATATAAAAGAATAGGGAATATGAACGCATAAAGTTGCCAGTGATCCCTGAACTGTTTGCTAAAAATACTCATACTACCTGATTCGAAAATAGGCCCCTCTGTTGGTATCGGACCTTATACTAACAGAGGGAAAGAATGGTATGTCAGATCCCCTGTGATTATAGTGAAGGCATTAAGAATCGTACAGTCGAACAATGTCGTCAATGGAAGTGTCCGGCTACTTGAGAGTCTACAACCGTAATATTTCCGCAAAGAAACTTGGCCCATCGCTCACAGGTTCAGACCCTCAAGGAATGGCAGAAAACACACCCTCAATTATTCAAGAAAAAGGTCTGATCTATCGGAACCTGACAGCTAGTCAATCAGTTTTGCTGAAGAAAGTTCACTTTGCATTTTTTTCACAGCTTCTGAACCGGAAATTACACCTGTCATAGCTTGAAGTGCATATTTGTTGACGATCTTCTTTGCCGTACTCCATTCCTTTGGAAGGTATTCAGGTGAAGCCTGAGCCATAACAATTGCCTGAGCTTCTAGAACGCCAGGTAGACTGCCAAACGGATTGACCCATGAACTATTGGTAACACGTGGCGCGCCATGATCGTAACCATGAGAGTTACCTTCTTTGGTCATTGAAAATTTACCGCCGTTTACAGTGTAATCATGCCCTTCAATACCCAGAGTGCCGAGTATATAACCTTTTTCGGAATGCCAGAACTCAAGAAATTTAATGGCATTTTTCGGATTTTCAGCATTGGCTGGAATCATCCAGATTGACGAGTCGCCACGCTTCAGTATTGTCTTTCCATTTGGTCCGGGAACAGCCCCAACACCAATTGCGCTGAACTTGGTGTTAGGGTCATCATTTAAGCGTAGATTGTTAAACAGGCCAACCCAGGCATCCCAATAGGTTACGGTAGAAACCTGATTGGCAAGAAACTTGTTGCGCATGGCAGAACTGCCATTGGTTGGGAAATCCGGATCCATCAGACCTTCTTTGCTAAGTTTTCCAAACCAGTCATAGATTGCTGCCGCAGCATCACTTGCATAAGGAATGGTCCGTTTTTTACCATTCAAAACATATCCTGCTTTAAGACCAGCTGCACTCATCCAGGCCTGAATGTCGTTAAGGCCTTTTGTAGATAATCCCCATGCACCCTTCTTTTCTTTCGACATTTTAAAGAAGGCATACCAATCTTCGAGGGAGTTCGGTGCATTCATACCGAATTCTTTCAGCCAATCCCCACGTGCGGTTGGCATGGTACCACCTTCAAACTTATTGGGTACAGAATAATGCTTCCCGTCCCGTATGATCATGTTCCACTCTGCTTGCGGAATACGAACGGGATCAGAAAGAATTGAAGATTCTTTAATATATCCGCTTAGATCCATTAGAGCACCTTGGCTGATAAATGCATCAAGTTGCTTGGCAGTACCATAAATCAGATCATATTTTTCTCCGCTGGCTAGGGTGGTCAGCAATACCTGGTCATAGTTTGATGTAGGCTTTATCATCTCGACCTTAAGGCCTATCTGTTTTTCAACTTCGTTAATGAATAAAGCATGTTCATCGACATTTTTTCCGCCAACGACATTTGTCAAAATACGGATGCTTTCGCCAGCTAATGCCTGGGTTACTGATATCAAAGCGAGCAAAACGCCCGCCGCGATAGATTTAATAAGTTTCATTTGTATTTTCTTGGCGCTGCCAGCCATCAAGGTGACAATTGAACAACCAGCGACGGCAGTGCCCCGCATGAATTTACTGCGCGAAAAGACGTCTTTTTTAACTGATTTTGCATACGTTGCTGTTTTGTTCGACATACTTATTCTCCATTTATCGGTTAAACCCGGTGCATCCTGCCCCTGACCGGGTTAAATTTTCAGACACTGAAATGACCAATCGGAGGGCCAAACGAGCGTCTTGACGGGAGATTTAGTTGAGCCCTTAGCAGGCCTCCCTTTATGATAGACTTCCAAGGAATTTTATAGCCAATCAAATTGGATGTCAACACAAAATTCAAATAAGAAATTACTGAATGATATCAGTGGATTGATGAAGTAGTGAGCATTATTCAATCAATACAGAACGTACTTATTGCGACTGGATTAAGCAGTTTGTGAAGTTTCATCGCATGCAAGCGCGTGAATCCTTATTCATTGAATCTGAAAAGAAAGTCGAGGAATTTCTAACATATTTGGCTACTGAAAGAACTGTCGAGGCATCATGCAAATATCTACTTTTTCAAATAATAATTAGCGACCTGTTCTGCAAAATCTGGAATGTTAGGGTAATAAATTTCTGCAAGTGAACTGATTTTTTTGATAGCATCTTCCTTATTATCTTCCTT
>CAJXJG010000119.1 GCA_913054425.1 uncultured Fidelibacterota bacterium | reverse complement strand
GAATAAACAATCCTGCAAAAAACATTAATGTGCTCCATTCAATTTCTTCCAGAACGTGTTCAATATCAACGCGGGAGACCAGCAATAGGAACACACCCATAGACAATGCCACAACTCCAGGAGAAAGGCCAGTGATAGTTTGGGTCACAAACAATAGGATTGTGATCCCAAGAAAAACAAGCCCTTTGATCATAATCCTACGATCAATTTTTGTATGTAAAAATTCATAACGGATTTTCTCAAGCAGCAACTGGACTGAAAATATTTTTACCAGATTGCCTTTAATAGAAGTAAATTGATCTCGATTAGTGATCCAAATATAAAATAGGGAAACACAGAAAATAACGATCACGACTGGACTAAGGGTCAGTATAAATTGATTAAACGTAAGACCAACTTTTGAACCAATAATGACATTGGGCGGGTCTCCTATGAGGGTTGCTGTTCCCCCTATATTAGAGATTATGACCTGGCTGAGTACATATTTCTTAGGATTTAACCCAAGACCTTGTGTCAGTTCAATTATAATCGGTATAATGATTAAAACGGTTGTCACATTATCAAGAAATGCAGACATCAATGCTGTTACAGTGGAAAATAGCACGAGTATTTTTACAGGACTGCCGTTTGTCAATTCCGCTATTTTCACTGATACAACAGCAAATAACCCGGAGTATTTTAAAATGCTTACAATGACCATCATCCCGAAAAGAAGCATGATAGTTTCAAAGTCGATCAGTTCTATGGCCTGGTGCTCGCTGACTATATGAAGCAGAACAAGGACAGCCACACCGGAAAAGGTTGCCACAGCTTTGTTGACCAATTCAAAGGTAATGGCAACATAGACCAGTAAGAAAACAATAACAGGAATGAATATACTTTCCAAAATAAACCTCTGATGAAGATTACAGCATTTTTACCAAGGTTGGAAGATAAAACAAACCAGATAAAAGGATGACCAATATTTTAAACTCATTAGTGTGAAAATATTTTATCGGTTTTAATCGGTAGTATTATTCTTTTTTTTTATATTAGCGACCCAAAATTAACATAAAAGGTACATAAAATGTCTAAAAGAAAATTTCAGACTGAAGTCAACCAGCTTTTACATCTCATTGTCCATTCTCTTTATTCCCATAAAGAGATTTTTCTGAGGGAGCTCATATCAAATGCTTCGGACGCATTGGATAAATTGAAGTATTTAACCCTGACAGATGATAAGTTCAAGTCAGTTAAATTCGATCCAAAAATTGACATTTCTTACCTGGACACTGATAATAAAACACTGACTATTTCCGATTGCGGAATCGGCATGAACAAAGATGGACTTGCAGATAACCTGGGAACAATCGCCCGATCCGGAACAAAACAATTTTTAGAAAACATGACGGGAGACAGCAAAAAGGATTCAAGCTTAATCGGTCAGTTTGGAGTTGGTTTTTATTCCAGCTTTATGGTAGCGGATAAAGTTGAAGTAATCAGCAGAAAAGCGGGTGAAGAAGAAGCATGGATATGGACCAGCGATGGCAAAAGCGGATATTCAATTGATAAAACTGTTCGGAAATCTACCGGGACAGACATCATATTACACCTGAACGATGAAGGCCAGGAATTTGTAAATCGTTGGGAAATTCAAAACATTATTAAGAAATATTCCAATCACATTCCGTTTCCGATTTTCCTCCACTACGAAGAAAATAAATATGACAAGAAAGGAGAGGTAAAAGGAAAGGAAAAGAAAACAGACCAGGTGAATGTCGCCTCAGCCTTTTGGAAAAGGCCAAAGAGTGAACTGAAGAAAAAAGATTACAATGAATTTTATAAATCCATTTCTCACGATCATAAAGATCCCATGATGCATATTCACACCCAGGCAGAGGGAACCCTGGATTATACGACCCTTTTTTATGTACCAAAAACTGCACCAATTGATTTATTCCAGGTAGATTACCAGCCGGGAGTAAAACTGTATGTTAAACGAGTTTTTATCACAGAGGACGATAAAGAACTGATGCCCTCCTATCTCAGGTTTGTCAGCGGGATAATTGATTCGGAGGATCTCCCGCTGAATGTAAGCCGTGAGATTCTACAGCAGAACCGAGTCCTAGCAAAAATAAAATCAAACTCTGTGAAAAAAATATTGTCCGAGCTAACAGCATTAACGAAGAAAAAGGATAAATACCTTGAATTTTATGAGCAATATGGAAAATTACTCAAAGAAGGAGCTTACCAGGATTTTGAAAATCGGGACACACTGCTCGAACTATTGAAATTTAAATCCTCAAAATCAGATGATTTTACTTCCCTGGCGGAGTATGTGGACAGAATGAAAACGGATCAAAAATCAATTTATTACATTACCGGAGAAAACGAAGAGTCTTTGAGAAATTCACCATTACTTGAAATGTATAACAGCAAAGATGTGGAAGTCCTTATCATGGCGGATCCGTTTGATGAGATTATTATTCCGTCAATTCAAAAGTACAAGGAAAAACCGTTTAAATCAGTACACCACAGTGATGCTGCGGATGATTTGAAAACTGAGGATTCTAAATCAGATAAAAAAGATCTGAAACCGTTGATAAAAAAAATTAAGAAAGTATTGGGTGACCAGGTGAAGGACGTTATGGCCTCTTCACGATTAAATGAATCACCATCCTGTATTGTAGCCGACCAAAATGATCCGACGGCAAAAATGCAGGAAATGTTCAAAGCAATGGGTCAGTCAACAATGCCGGATGTAAAACCTATATTGGAGATTAACCCTGATCATAAAATTGTGAAAAAAATGAAAGGCCTGGGTAAAACGAAAACATTTGACGACCTTTGCTGGATATTATATGAGCAGGCAATGCTTATCGAAGGAGTAAAACTTCCAAATCCTTCTACATTTGTAAGTAGACTAAACAACATTTTGGTTAAATCAATCTAGCTTACACCGGACAGTAAATAATAATTGTGTTTCCCCTGTTATTTAATAATAGGGGAAATTGGTATAGCGCCCTGATATTTACAAGCTGCAAATTACTTTATGTTCTTTATTGGAATTCACCTACCAAATAAATTGAAGAAATAAACCGGAAGAAGAATAGAAATCTACCGTGTATATAAAAACTGCTGCAATTACAAGAAACGGAGCAAAGGGGAGAGGACGATTTTTATCGAAACCTTTGTTAATAGAAATATAAATCCAAACCAACAAACTTAAACCGGAGGCCACAAACAAAGTCAAGGCCATGTTTATTGGCCCAAGCCAGATCCCCAAGACCAATCCTAACTGTAAATCACCATACCCCATTCCCTGCCTCTTGCTAATTACATAAGAAATTCCCATAATGAAACTGAGGCAAAAAACACCTACAAATACGCCCCATAACACATGTTGTATTGAAAAAACATGTAAAATAATTCCTATCCCAAGCACAGCAAGAGAAAACAATATAAGTGAGAGGGGAATAAGAAATGTTCTGCTGTCAATCCACGCCACAGCAATCAAAGCTGATACAACCATGGAAACTATTGCAGCTTCATAAATCGGCTGATGGGTAAAGCACCACCACCAGACAACTCCCGTTAGTATCTCTACCAGCGGGTATTGAAAGGAAATTTTTTCTTTACACTCAACACAACGGCCCCCCTGCAGCAGAAAGGAAAGCACAGGAATATTTCTGTAAATGGGAATGGATGCGTTGCATTTTGGACAAAAAGAACGGGGTTGAACTAAAGACAAATCTTTTGGAAGACGATAGATGACTACATTTAAAAAACTGCCTATAACAGTGCCAAACACAAAAGGAATAATAACGGGAAAATAATTCATATGTCAGCTTGATCTAGCTATAAACTAAGGAGCTGTGACTCACAGCAAAATCATTTTCCGTTAGCCTCTAAAATTAGTCGTAAGATCAACATTCTTAATTATTTTTTAGTTCACTATTTTTCTCTTTACTTCTCACTGCCTCAAAAAAATCCCCTCTAGATGTTGCATAATGTGGGGAGGCAATAGCCTCGATCTCGGAGGCTTCCAGCGCAGTGTCATAAATACGTACATCATCAAGTAATCCAATATACAATGAACCAATTCCATCCACTTCTGAAAGGTCCTGACCAATTGTAAACCAATCTAAAACATCTATTGTTAAAGCATCTAATAAAGTATATGCAGGGCGGTCTTTCACACCATCTACATAAAGGGTGATAGTCTGATCAACCTGTTTAAAAACTGCCGCTAAATGGTGCCACTCATTGTCATCAATATACTCATCTCCACCTATGCACCCGACCACACCTTCAACTCTAAAGCAGAAGTTCCTATCCGTAGAGTAAATAAGTCTTTTCTCTTTTAAGTCCGTTCTATGGTTAAAAGATATGATTGCACCTAGATTATCTTGAGTCTTGATCCAAGCTGATACCGTATGATCAGTTCCAGAAATAGCCATGGCTACACCATCTGCTGTGAAATAATCATTAAGCCCATCCAGGCTGAGAGCGCGATTCGGAGCGCAAAACCTATCCGCAGTGTACTCTTCTGCACCATCGGCGACTGTGCAGTCGTTATTACCACTATGGTCATTGATATCTTCATTAAAGGTGTAATGAGCTATGGGATCCTCTCCAGTCCATTCACTGGATATTGTGATCTCACCTAATGCTTTCTCTCCCTCTCCAGACCAACCAGAATCTTCATTGAAAATTAAATCATCAAAATCCTGAACGAACCCTGCGGCAATCTCAATGCCGGATCGGGCGTTCCAGTAGGCCTGCTTCTCCGCATAAGCCTGCCCTGATACCCGGATGGAACTGCTCACCTGCTCAGACATGACAAGAATAATAAGTGAAAGGAAAGCTACCGCTACAAAAGCGTAAACGCTCAGCACGGCTCCTTCCTGATATGTATGTTTTAGTTTTCTCATTCGGTCTCAGATAGTTTTTCACCATCTTCTACGTAACGAATCCAGGTTGTGTACGTGCGGGGATCTCCATCCCCCGTAAGAACCAGTTTCAGCTTTATGCAGACTATTTCCTCCGTAAACAAGATGGGGAACTCCATTTCTTCAGGAGGGTAAACCATGATGGCCTTGTAGTAAGAGAACTTGCTGGTGTTGTCGTCAACTCCATCTGCCAGGATACTGTAACCTCCGTCTGTTTTTACCAGAAGCTGGCTCCCGGAAATCCAGTAGTCCACCGGCTCACATCCGGAGGTAAAAACAAGGTTTTTCTCCGTGGCAGTTGTAACCTCTGTACCACCTTGCAGATTTCCCCTTAATTTTTTTATGGCATAGCTGGCCTTTGAGGCGACCCTGTTCTCGTAAGAGATGGACCGGTACTGTTCAAGGATGCTTGAAAAAAAGTAGAGTATTCCCGGGAAAAGAATGCCCATAATCACCGTGGTCATCACAACCTCTACGAGAGAAAAACCACGGGATGAATAAAACTTTATTTTAGGGATTCGAATCATTATTATTGAATTCTAAAAGAAGACGTTTCACTCCAAATAAAATAGCTCGTTTCTTCTAGGTTAGTTGCTTTTACGCTCCAGTACCAATCACCTAGCTCCAATGGATCCTCCAATATTACTGAAGTGTTCGTGGCTGGATCTGGGCTGAATATAGGTTTGCAATTTGTAGTTAAATTGTCATCTTCGCACAGTTTAACTGTATAGGTTGCAAGATCACTGAAATTGGCCCAACTAAAGATAATAGGGAGCAGGGCTTCGATCTCAGAACCATTTACCGGTGTATTTGTTACTAACCGGGGCTTGAAATATATGGTTAGTTTTTTTTCAGGTCTATCTTCGCCTGGGGCGATATAACTCCCCATATCGAGAGCTATACTACTGTCCG
>CAJXJG010000118.1 GCA_913054425.1 uncultured Fidelibacterota bacterium | reverse complement strand
GGAGTGTCAATTTATTATTAAACTACAATTTGAAAAATTAAAATATTATTGTATCTTCTCTAATGGACAAAATTGAATTATTGCAATCGGTTCCTCTTTTTTCTGTCTTAAATAATATTTCTCTGAAAAAAATATCTGAGAAAATGGTAACTAGAAGTCATTCAAAGGGTAAAATGGTTGTCATTGAAGAAAGCATGGGGAGGACATTTTTCTTAATAAAATCAGGTGCGGTAAAAGTAACTCGTATGAGCGATGATGGACGGGAAGTTATACTAGCGATGCTGGGGGAGGGAGATTTTTTCGGAGAAATGGCATTGCTTGATGGTGAAGGACGTTCAGCCAATGTTGTCACCATTGATGATTCTGTATTGTTAACTTTGCAGCGCAGTGACTTTTTATATATTCTCGAAAGATTTCCAAAAATTGCAATTAAACTCTTAGAAGAATTAACCACCCGAATAAGATATAGTGATCAACAGATTGAGAGTTTATCTCTTAGTGATGCGGAACAGCGTATATGTATTGCACTCATACGCCTTGCAGAAGAATTGGGTCAAATAAAAGGGGGGACTGTAACAATCAATAATTTACCTTATCATCAGGATATTGCAAATATGGCGGGAACTTCCAGGGAAACTGTATCCAGAGTTCTAAAATCACTAGAGAATAAACGGTTTATTAACCGTCGTGGCCGTAAAACAACCATACGTGATTTTATCAAATTTTGCCGAATATTTTCCTGATAATTAGTAATTTATAAAGTACAGTACTTCTGTGGACAGTACGATGCTCAAAAGTATTCGTTCAAATAATCATAGAGAACTGTCCAAAGCTATCAGTTTTATCGAAAATGATAAGGATATTCCACCTGAATATTTTATTCAATTGCATCCGTACATACACCAATCCATCAGGATTGGCATAACTGGCCCTCCAGGAGTTGGCAAAAGCTCGTTAGTGGATCGTTTGATCCCGGAAATTCTCTCCCAAGATAAATCCGTTGGTGTTGTGGCAGTCGATCCTACGAGTCCGTTTTCTGGTGGAGCACTGTTGGGTGATCGGATCAGGATGAACCGGTATTTTGATAATAATAATGTGTACATCAGGAGTATGGGTTCTCATCAATATTCGGGCGGTCTAGCTAAAAAAGCACAGGAGGTTGGTGATGTTATTGCTGCCAGCGGAAAAGATATAATTATCTTTGAAACAGTTGGCATTGGACAGGCAGAGCATGATGTTGTAAAAGCAGTTGATTTGACTGTCGTAGTGCTTATGCCGGGGACAGGTGATGAAATTCAATTAATGAAAGCTGGATTGATGGAAATAGCTAATATTTTTGTTATTAATAAATCTGATAAAAAAGGTGCAAACCGGTTAGCTCAAACCCTCCAGGCGCTTTTACACAGTTTCTCAAAAGCGGATTCTTTGGAACCCCCAGTTATTAATACCATTGCGAGTACGGGCGAAGGTGTATTTGATTGGCATAAACTCATAGTAGATCATTTAAAAGAAATGGACAAATTGGGAATGCTTGAATCAAAACGCATCGAAAGACATCGGGAGCGAATCCGTAGGTTGATTCAAGACCGATTATTGAGCAGATTTTGGTCACCACATCGTTTAGAACAGTTAGAGAAAGTCACTCAATCAGTAGAATCTATTCAATCTTCCCCTTATAAAATTGCGGAAGAACTATTAACCGTCTTTGAAAATGGCTGATCTGGATAATGGAAATATGTCTTTTCTGGATCATCTGGAGGAGTTGCGCTGGAGACTTATCAAAGCTTTAGCATCAATTCTTATTGGAGCTGTCATCACGTATTTTTTTATTGATCAGGTTATTGAAGTTCTTATCCTGCCAACAAGGAAGCTAGATTTAAACCTGCAAGTGCTAAAAGTGCAGGGAATGTTTTTAATTAAATGGGGACTTGCATTTGCAGGGGGAGTAATTATAGCAATTCCCATATTGACCTTTCAAATTTGGAAATTTGTTGTTCCCGGTTTATTTGTGAATGAACGCAAATATTTATTTCCGCTTATTCTATTTTCTTATATATCTTTTCTAACTGGTATCCTGTTTGCTTATTTCGTAATTATTCCTTTTTCACTGAACTTTTTTACTTCCATGGGATATGGTGATATCCAGAATAATTTTTCCATCAATTATTATTTTAGTTTTATGACCTGGCTTTTACTTGGTACCGGGCTGATTTTCGAACTGCCGGTGATTTCGTATATCTTGTCTGCTATTGGGATTCTAACTCCCCCTTTTATGAGGCATTACCGTCGTCATTCGATTATTATAATATTAATTCTTTCCGCAATGATTACTCCTCCTGATCCTATCAGCCTTTTTCTCATGGCTATCCCCTTAACAATACTGTACGAGATAAGTATCGGTGTCTCCTGGATTGCAACAAAAACAGGAGAAGAAACTTCCAATCTGAAACCAGGTTAAAAGTACAATTTATTCAACCTGTGGGGATGTGATGGAGGTGTGATTGAATTGTAGTAATGAATAATTTTAACACAAAGGTGCATGATATCAAATCATTAAAGGAATTAACAATTCCCATTAATGAGGATATTCATTTATTTCGCAAAGAATTGAAGGATTCGCTTCGATCTGAAGTGCGGTTGATTAACATTTTAACGAAATATATGATTATGCGAAGGGGCAAACATATACGGCCCTTCTTAACAATATTTTCCGCACATATCTGTGGAAAACCAACTGCTAACAGTTACCGAGCCGCAGCAATGATTGAAATGCTACACCTTGCAACATTAATTCACGATGATGTTGTTGATGAGGCAAGCCTTCGTCGTGGATGGGCTACTCTTCATAAAAAATGGAAAAATAAACTATCCGTACTGATGGGTGATTATATTTTAAGTAAATCTTTGATTAATATGATTAAGCTGAAAGACTTTGAGGTTTTGGAGCTTATTTCCGGAACTGCTGAACAAATGAGTTCTGGTGAAATTCTTCAGATCGAAAAAATTTTTAGAAAATCCGTTTCCGAGAAATTATACTATGATGTTATTTCTCGAAAAACAGCTTCGTTGTTTTCAGCCTCATGTGAACTTGGTTCAATGACCACAACAAACATCCTGAAGGATCGGAAAGCTATGAGAAATTTTGGTCAAAACCTGGGTATGGCTTTCCAGATAAAAGATGATTTATTTGATCTGTTAGCTCGAGCGTCAGAGATAGGAAAAGATGTTGCCAATGATGTAAAAAAGAGCATGATTACTCTCCCTTATATTTACAGTTTTCGTACCCTGAATAAAAGTGATCAAAAACGGATGAATACCATTATTCGAATGAAGAAAAAAAAACCTAAAATTATTCGTGAATTGAGGAATTTAATTGAGATGGGAGGAGGATTTGATTATGCTAGAAAAAAAATTGATGATTTTTCAAACAATGCAATGGCGGCAATCAAATTTTATGAGGATTCTTCCTATAAGAAATCTATGATAGATTTAGTGGTTTTTAATGTCCACAGAACCAGGTAAAGTACACTGTTTTCTATTGATAAATGATGATAATGCTACGATTGCAATTTAAATTATTGAATTACATAGTTTGTTGAATGTTGAAAATCCTTATTCTCAAATTCAGTTCAATAGGCGATATTATATTATCAACATCTCCTCTTGCTTCTCTTAGAAAGTCCTTTCCTGAAGCACGAATTGATTTTTTCACGATGTTTGATTATTCGTCAATCCTGGAAGGTCATCCATACATCAATGAGATTCTTATTTTGGATCGAACAACCGGGTTTCTACAGCTGAAAAGGGCAGGAAAACATTTAAATACAATGGAATATGATTTAGTGGTGGATCTCCATGATTCCATTCGCTCTAAGATTATTATACAACAAATGAAAAATTCAGAAAAACGAATCTTAAAAAAACCCAGATGGAAGCGATGCCAACTCTTTCAATTCCATATCAATAACTTTTCTGACACCTTTTCTCAACTAAGCCTGCTCCACGAACCAATTATGGAGTTATTAGTAGAGCCAGCAGCTCCTTTTCCAAAAACTTCCCTTTTTCTTTCAGAATCAGAAAAACAATTTGCCTTAAATCAGCTTAAAAAAATGAACATTTTGGGTAATTATTGTGTGATCATACCCGGAGCTGCGTGGAAGCAAAAACTGTGGAATCTCCAAGGATATAATGAGGTAATCAGAGAGTTGGAAAGAATTAATATAAAAGTGATACTCATGGGTTCATCATCCGATCTCATTTGTAATGAATTATCGGAAATCAATCCTCAGGTAGTTGATCTTCATGGAAAAACAAATTTACGAGAGACCTTAGCTTTTATTTCTCAAGCAAAAATAGTCATCGGAAGCGATACAGGGCTTGTTCATGGAGCGGAAGCGCTTGGAGTACCCGTAGTGATGATAATGGGACCTACCTCGGTTGAAACTGGGGGTGGACCAAATTTACGTGAATCTATAATTGTTGAAAATACGGATCTTTGGTGCCGACCATGTTCCCAGAATGGAAGTAAGCCTTGTTATAGAGACGAGCAGATTTGTATGAATTCAATTAATCCGGAAACAGTAAAAACCGCTGTCCAGAAGATTTTAGCAGTATGATTGTATTCTGGGCACTTTTATATAACCTAATTTTATTTCCGCTCTTGTTTATTTTTGGAATAATCGGCACATTTTTCAACCAGAAACTTAAGGATGGTTTTAAGGGGCGCATGTTGTCTATTCCGACGTTACGGTCATATTTTAAGGATTTTGACCGATCATATGATGTGTATTGGTTCCATGTCGCCTCCCATGGGGAATTTCAGCAGGTTCTTCCTGTCCTGGCAGGATTAAAAGAAGTTGAACCGAAATGTACTGTCCTTGTATCGTTTTTTTCTCCGTCCGGATACCACCATGTAAAAAATGAACAAATAGATTGTAAGATTTATCTTCCATTTGACTTTATTTGGAGTATTTGGAGAGCATTGAAAATTGTTCAACCCAAAAAGATTATTTTTGCAGGGTATGATGTCTGGCCGAATTTGGTTTGGATTGCATCTCTTCAAACTATTCATATAACAATCTTTGCTGCCTTTTTTAGAGAAAAGACCCATAAATATTATCCTGTAATACGGAATTTTTATCGTTCTGTATATCATTCATTCTCCTCAATCTATACCATTTCAGGATCTGACTACCTTTCCCTCCAAAAAATTGTCAGTATCAATAAATCACCATTAATTCGTGTATTGGGTAATCCGCGCTATGATCAGGTGAAGAACCATGCCGATACATTCACTCAGGAACGGACCATGTCGGTATTACAGCGTGAAAAGCGAATCGTCGCAGGAAGTGTTTGGCCTGAAGATGAAGCAATAATTATTCAACCCATAATACAGTTATTGAAAAAGTATGAGAAAATATCCCTCTTGTGGATTCCTCATGAACCGACTGATCAAAATATCCAGGCAGCGATTAAGGAATTCGAAAAGCAGGGATTAACTGTTAAAAGACATAACTCCAAAATTAACCTGGATATCAGGGGAGCGCAGGTAGTTGTGGTTGGAGTTGTTGGAATTTTATCAAAACTCTACTGGCAAGGTCAAATTGCTTATGTTGGCGGTGGATTTTCAAGTGGTGTTCATAATGTCATGGAACCAGCAATTGCCAGGCTTCCTGTCTTGTTTGGTCCTAAGCACGATAATTCTCATGAAGCCGGAGAACTTATTCAGGCTGGTGGAGGATTTTCAGTTGAATCGTCAATTGATGTGACAACCACATTGTCTGCACTATTAAATGACCAGGATTATTATTTGAATGCCAGTTATGCAGCAACTGATGTTATTCATCAAAACTTAGGATCTTCGACACGGGTGGTTCGTGGGATTATTCGTGATT
>CAJXJG010000117.1 GCA_913054425.1 uncultured Fidelibacterota bacterium | reverse complement strand
GCCATAGCTCAGTTGGGAGAGCGCCTGAATGGCATTCAGGAGGTCGTCGGTTCAATCCCGTCTGGCTCCACTGATTTGAATAACAAATGTTAACCTGCAATCAATCTAGATAAAATGGATATCAATCAAGGCATGGACAATGAAATGGATTCATCACAATCCTCAAAACTGGTGACCAGCAACATTGCTCCTATCTTCCATGTATTGTCAAATGAGCAGCAAATTCTTCAGAGAACAGATCAAAAAGCATTTACCATGCTTTCTATCTTAGGTGTCTTCATGGTGTTTTTTATCGTTCATTTTTTGAAAATCCAATTAGACTGGTTTAAATTTATAATGGTTATCATTTATTTTATATCCGCGTTTCTTGCAATCATAAACCTTGTTCTTGTTATAGCCCCACGAGTGAAAAAAGGTGAACCCCAGGAACTGAATCCAATCTTTTTTAGCTATCACCCAAAATGGGGAATCGTATGAGTCTTCTGATCTTGAGAAATGGAATCACAAAGAAAAAAATACCACTGGAACAATAGTATTTTTCATCATATTTTACTGCAGCCATCCTAAATAATGAATCAAACCAGAAAATCCAATATAGTTTATTCCACAGATCCAAATTTTGAAATTAATGACAATGACCAAGGTGAGCATAACACAGTTGGTACTTTTAAGCAGAATATCCGTATTTGGATTGAGCGGCGAGGTGGGGGGAAGGTTTTGACTGTAATAAAGGGATTTAACAGGACACCTGCTGACCTGGAATTACTTGGGAAAGAGTTAAAGAAACGTTGTGCTGTCGGCGGAACAGTAAAAAATAAAATGATTCAGATTCAGGGTGACCACAGGGATAAAATTCTAAGTATCCTGACTGAAAAGGGAATTAAGGCGAAAAAGGCAGGAGGATAAATGGATATTGATAAAGAATGTAAAAAATATCATATTCTTTTTTTAAAGAAGAAAGGTCAAATAAATTAACCAGTTATGAATAAACTAAAAATCACCATTTTATCTATATTACTTTTGATGGGTTCTTCCTGCGCAAAGAAGAATCTTGAGGGATCAATATCTTTCGTTGTTACCTCGAATGTCAGATGTCAACTTGATCCCTGCGGGTGAAAAAAGAATCCCATAGGCGGTCTGCCTAGAAGAATGAAATACATCGAGTCTGTAATAGCAGAGGGAAAAAATCCAGTTATACTTGATGCAGGGGATGCTCTTTTTGAATCGAATATAATTATGAAACAAAATCTTGCCGCCTCAAAATTTAAGGCAAAATCATTAATTGATGGATATGAGGTAATTGGATATGAAGCAGTAAATGTAGGTGGATTTGATCTTTCAGCCGGTTATGAATTTTTAAAAACTATTTCTGATTCAACCTCAATTCCATTTGTATCAGCTAATTTATTTGACAAAAAATCTGGGAAAAGAGTCTTTGAACCCTATATTATCATTGAACGACCACCTTTTAAAGTTGGTATAATCGGAGTTACAAATTTACTTCCAGAAAAAGTAACCGAATTAGCCATGGAAAATTACTTGCAGGTTGGAAAATCATTTATAGGTAAGCTTAAGCGTAAGGCTGATATTATTGTCATGCTTGTCAATGCGGAAAAGAAAGAAAGAAGCAAAATCAAAAAGGAATTTGCGGATGCTGATTATATCTTCCTGAGCAGGGAAATCCAAAAAACACGCCAAAGCCAAGCCCAGGGGGCAGCTCCTCTTATTTATTCACCAGGGAAGCAGGGAAAATATTTAGCGGTTATTGATTTAACAATTGTAAACCTGGATTCACCGTTAGTAGATGTTTCTTATTTTAAAAAGAAGATAAAAAACGCAGAGACCCGGATAGCAAATTACAAAAAAAAGGAACCGGAAAAATCATTTGAAAAAATTTATGCCAATCAACCAAATATTCTTCGAAATATTGATGTTTTAAGACAGCAAAAACAGGCGGCTTATAATCAATTGAACCGGGCAATAAATCAAAGTGAATTTAAACTTGTATCTATGGATAAAAAAATCGGGGATGATTTAGACATGCTGGCATTTATCGATCATGTATTTAAAAAAGAAAACGAGATCAAAGGTATTCCAAATCTTCCTCCGGGAGAAAAACTAAAAAGCCCAATCAAACCATTTAAATTAAATTGAAGAGGATATTTGCTCAAAACCCGCTGTTTCAGGTTTTATTTTTTTTAATTGTTTCTATCGTAATTGGATTTGGGAATAATTGGCTGAGGGATGATTCAATCCCACTGTTAGCGGAAAAGTTAACAATTGCCACAACTGATGATCTTCTGTCTGACATTGCAGGTGAATCTGTATTAAAAGCTATTGATTTAGAACAGGCACGAAAATTTTACTTCGAAGATGTAGTTTTTGTGGACGCGCGTGATTTAGAATATTATGAGGAGGGACATATACCCGGAGCCTGGAATAGCCAGGATTTTATGGAATTATCTTTCAGGTTAGATTCACACCAGGGAAAAGATAGAAGTATAGTCACATATTGCGATGGAGATGATTGCGGTTCAAGTGAAGATCTTGCTTACGATTTACAGGGTGAGGGTTTTATGAAAATTTTTGTTTTTGTCGGTGGATGGTCGGAATGGAAAGAAGCCGGCTATTTCATTGAATAATGAAATTTATTACCCAAAGTTCAATTTTTATTATTTCTTTTCGATTAATAATTGGAGGTATTCTGGTATTTGCAAGTTTTGACAAAATAGGATCACCGGATGATTTTGCACGGGATATTGCAAATTACCATATCCTCCCATTTGGTACGGAAAATCTGTTCGCGATTATTTTACCCTGGTTAGAGTTAACAATCGGGTTGGGGTTAATAATTGGCATATTTGTCAACGGTGCGGCCTTATTATCCATGGGATTGATGGGGATTTTCATACTGGCCATAGGATCTGCGATTTTACGAGGGTATAATATAGAATGCGGCTGCGGTTTAAAAGAGGGGGAAATGGTTGGGATTGGGAAAATAGCTGAAAATGCGGTTTATTTTGCTTTTTCATGGCTGGTATTCAAACGCGGTGGTAGATGGTTTGAAATTCTGCCAAAGTCAGGTTGACGGAACTATTTTGGATTAGTAAATTCTGCCTTAAGTTTGCGGGAGTAGCTCAGTGGTAGAGCCCCACGTTGCCAACGTGGTTGTCGCGAGTTCGACTCTCGTCTCCCGCTCATTTTTCATTCTGAATGAATTTTCTCAGCTCCTTTTGCTGTTGCGCCATTAATTTGATCAGGAGTACCGAGCAGTTGTTTCAATACAGATCTTTTTACATTTTTCCATACATTTTTTGTCCAAATCTTCATAGAAAAAACAAACATGTTTCGTGGAAAATGCTGGTCCCGTTCAACCGGGCAGAAAAATTGGGTCCTGTTATCATTACCCAAGTCATAAACCATCCACCCAATCGTAGATAAGGGAACAGTGATGTTCATAGACTGATATGTCTTTCCTCCAGGGAGTAAATCCCCGATTTGGGAGGAAATATTATTCACATCCATTAGAATTTCAGCCACGGTTCCTGCCAGAAAAATTCCGGTTGTTGAGAGGAACCCTTTTCGGATTGAGTTTTCAACCATTGTAATGTCAGATTTAATTTCTTTTATATCAAGAAAATTGAGAGAAAAAACAGAATCACTCGATATCGAAAGGAAAACCTTTGGTTTATCCATTTTCATCTCAAAGTGGATATTTGCAAAGGGAAGGGTATCATCATTTTTTGTGATCAAAATACCTCCCCGTTGTTCAGTCAACTCTATTCGCTTTCGTAAAGAATAGCTTATATAAAAAAGTTTTTGAAAATTGTTATAAATGAAATAGACTTTTTTTAACGATTCAGCGCGGTGTTTCTTTATATCAATATCATGAAAATAAACTGAATCTGATGATAATGAATCAACCAATCCCATGTCTGTCAATCCATTGGTATAAACAATGACGTGGGTTACATCTGCAAACATATGAGTATCATACAAAAATACAAATGTGAGCAGGAGGATGTGAAAGTAATGCTTCATTTTATCTTAATCTTAGTAACTTTAACGATTAAATTAAAACTCTAAATGTTTCAAAATAGATATTTATTCATTTTTTCTTTTTTTGCTGGGATTCTCTTTTCTCAGCCAAAAATGTCAATTGGCATGGATTTGGGATATTATAAACCTGTAATACCCTCTTCTAATGAAAATCAAATTCCATTAGCTTCTGGTTTTTCAAAAGATTTTCTTCCGGGGTTTAGTTTATATTACCAATTTTTTCCGGGAGCCAGGGTTGGTTTTGCACATTCATTTTCTTATCAATCGGATAAAACAAAATCCGGCACACCGTTTTCACGGATTCTGTCTTACAGAATGTTTCAGATTGAAACATATTATTTTTCAAAAGAACGATTGGAATGGAATTTTTCTTTAGGTCCTATATGGAATAAAGGCAGTATAAATATTGATGTAGAAGTGGATGTTTCAGAATGGGATAATGTCTTATCCGGATTCAGCGATGGTGATGTTTCCATTGCGGTTGCTAATTCTGGTAAAATGACGACAAGCTGGTTTGGATTTGCCAGTTTTATTGGGTTAAGATACTATGTTCGATCCTGGTGCGCTGTAGATATAAAAACCGGATTTATGAATAATTATTATGATCATGAGAGTTGGAAATTTCGGGGTAAAACTGTTACAGGACCTGTAATGAATATTGACGCGTTACCGATTGTTACAGTGAAAGTAATTTTCGGATGGTAATAATGAGAATTATCACAATATTATTTATAATTCTTTCTCCAGTAATTTTTGCACAACAAAAGGATGCAGAGAGAGAGGAAAATCCCTGTTCATCTGTTCAGATAAAGAAAGCACGAGCAGACGGTTTACGATCCTTGTCTATTCTTGAAATCCCGCTTTATTATTATGATGCTGGGCGATGTATGGATGTGATCCAATCCAATAAAGTATTTGAGGGTATTGAGCAGAAACAAATTAACGCAGATTTTACTCAAAGTAATCGAATGCAGGGATGGACATCTTCTTTCGCATACTGCACAATCATTTTATTAGCTACATCCTATATTGATTTGTCCGTTTCTAAATGATTCAATAGGAAATTAAAAAAATAAGTCCCTTTTAATTAAACTTACTTCAGTGTTTGAATAATATTTTCTGAATAGGAATTACTAATATCACGTTTATACCAATCTTGGATGAAAAATCGTTATTATTCCTGCGGAGAATCTTCCGGACTAATATCAAGATCCCTGAAGATCAATTGAGAAATTTCTCCTGCGATTTCATCACCGGACATCCCTTTGGTTTTTAACTCATTCCAGGCAGTGTTCAGTGTTTTTAAATCTTTTTTATTGCTAAAAATCTCATCCAATACAGGAATTGGAACTCGAAAATCCCGCAGGCGCCTGTACCGATTGTTATCCTTCGTTTTCATGGAAAGAATCTATCCCTAAAATTATTTAATTTGCATAATTTATGATTGCTGGAATACCGTCCGTTTGTAAGATTGGATGAGAAAAATAGAACGTGTACATTCCAGTTCGTTTTTTGTAAAAATTGATTTATTTTTAAAATGATGGCGTCGTACCCAAGTGGTTCAAGGGGGCGGTTTGCAAAACCGTTATTCACCGGTTCGAATCCGGTCGACGCCTCCAATCTTCGCTTTGCTGCTACTGGCAGGCGATTGAGTGCCCGGGTGGTGAAATTGGTAGACACAAGGGACTTAAAATCCCTCGCCCGATTTGGGCATGTCGGTTCAAGTCCGACCCCGGGTACTTATGTTTTCACGATGAGAAAGACTCAAGCCTTTTCCATAAGTTGAGAAAACACGTTTTGTTTATTAACTATCAGATTCTTCAGATATTATGTAATGAAACGGGATATCGAATG
>CAJXJG010000116.1 GCA_913054425.1 uncultured Fidelibacterota bacterium | reverse complement strand
CTGCCATGGCGCTTTCTTCTATAAATGTGGTGGGAAATTCCAACCGTCTCCGTCAAGAAATGCTTTAAATTATCCCCCTTCCTAAGCGCCATTATTATCAGTAATAAAAAAGTTTGTACATCAATAAATAATGATTAGTTTCCGGGCCAGAGGTAAGAGGGGATTCGTGCGTTTTGGTACATACAGAGCCCCTAAAACAAATTAAAAATTATATTATAAAAGTTTATTTACTTAATTAATAGTGGAGAAACCCATGAAAAGAGTAACGTTAATACTGATGTTATTGATACCCGCATTTCTTTTATCACAAACGTCTGGGAAATTGAGTGGTATAGTTAGTTCTGATGGAGAGCCACTTGTTGGTGCGAACATTCTAATTGACGGCACGTCCTATGGTGCGGCGTCAGATGTCTCCGGACAATATTATATTGTGGATGTACCTGTGGGTACCTATACTGTAGAAGCACAATACATCGGTTATAAAAAACTCGCGGTTGAGGCTGTTCGTGTAAATGCGAACTTAACTACGGAGTTGAACTTCAACCTTGAAGTTGCTGCTGTGGAGGGGGAAGAAATTTCTGTCACCGCTGAACGACCATTGATTCAGAAGAATGCTACAAACAGTACTGCGATTATAGATCACGAGCTAGTTAAAGCATTACCTATGCGTAACGTTGGTGATATTGTTGCGCTTCAGGCGGGGGCTGTGGGTGGAAACATTCGTGGTGGGAGATCAACAGATAATGCCTATTATGTTGATGGTGTATTAATGAAAAACGATTGGTCGGGGGGCAACTTGGTTGCATCTCTTTCCCAAAAAAGTATGCAGGAAATTTCATTTCAGGCAGGTGGTTTTTCCGCAGAATACGGTGGTGCAAATGGGGGGGTTGTTAATGTTGCCACTAATTCTGGCGGTAAAAAAATCTCCGGTTCCGTCGAATATTTATCTGATTTAGGATCGACATCTCCCGGTACCGATCCAAATGCATTATATAGTTATGGCAAAAACCTTGTTAATATTAGTGTTGGCGGCCCCATTACAAATAATATTCGATTTTTTACAATGATTGAACAAGATAAAACTGACGATGCTTCACCATCGTTTACGCCGGTTCCTTTTATGGATCGAGAAATTATTACTCAAGCCCAATTCGTATCCAATGGGTATGATACTCTTTATACATGGAAAAAAGGAGATTATCCTGATGACATTTTGCATTACGAGCGGATTATTCGCGACAACCAAGCGAATAGTGAAAGTTTAACTGCCGGTGTAGCGAAGTATGACACGACCCATATTTTAGGGTCTAACTATCGTCGTCTTTACGGTAAAAAACGTATGGGTTCAAATCAAAAAACAACGCTTACGGGGAACCTGCTGATGGATTTCCGCCCATTCCGTTTTAAGCTTGGCTTTGCTCGCTATGATTTCACATCAAATCCGTATTCCCATGGCAGTCATGCGTTTAACTGGGATGCAAATAGCTACCAATATGAATCGCTGAATAATGTCTTTTACTTAAACGCCACTATGAGTTTGAGTCCCAAGTCTTATGTAAAGGCGATTGCGAGTTTAAGTAGCTATTCCCAGCGGTATTTTAATAACAATTTCACGCCGGGGACAAAGGATGATGCGAGGACGTCTAGTTTTGACCAATACGGTGTTCGGACTACAACTTCAGGCAGTTATAACTACTACCTGCGCAGTGCGGGTAAAAACCCACTTTCTATGCAGGACATGGTATATAAAACCAATTATGGGGCCCAGCGCAGTAGCTATACGCAGTCATTTCAAGACCGTACAGGCTTACGGTTGGATTATTTAAATCAAGTAGGCGTTCATGAGATGAAAGCTGGATTTGAGTATTACAATACGGAACTCAATCGCTATAGCATTTCTCAGGCGTTTGAAATTGCTCAAAAATCAGATCTATTGGACGTTAACCACGACGGGAGTGTGAGTACAGCAGAAGTTGGCGATCAAAATAATGATGGTACCATCAATACAGCAGATTATGATCTCTGGCGCTTTTATACCTACCGCAATGCTTATGTTGATAACTTAGGGTATGATATTTTTGGTGAAAAAACATCTGCCTATGGTTTCGATAAACATGGATCTGCGCCTGGAAAATCCGTCACCAATCGTTTTTATATTCAAGACAAAATTGAGCTGAAAGATGTTATTGTGCAAGTTGGGCTTTCTTTTGAATCATGGAATCCAAACACAATGGCACCTGATTCAGATGGTGATGGTGTTGGTGATGCGGAAGGATTTCGAAACATTCACCTTAAAACAGGCCGTATTGATAAATCGGGGACGCAGACAGGTTCCTTGAAATGGGAAAATGTCGCCACTTATAGCGCCATTCTCCCTCGAGTAGGTTTCTCATTTCCGGTGACAGATCGTACTGTTTTTCGGGCAAATTATGGAACTTACATGCAGGCCCCAGCCCTATCTTATGTTTACCTAACCGATAGCGGATTAACTGCGAACGCGACACAGGGGAATATGACAGTGTCAGAAAACCCAGCCATTAAGCCTGAGCGAACCACTCAATACGAAGTAGGCTTTGCACAGCAAATTGGTGAGTTTGCCGCAGTAGAAATCACAGGTTTCTATAAAGAATCACGTGACTACCTCATGATGAAAAACCATGAGGTTATCGATGGGCAATCGGCGTTAATGAATGGTGCAAAAACAAGTTGGGCTCAATATATGAATGGAGATTATGGTACTACCCAAGGATTTACAGCAAGCCTGTCCATGCGTCGATTTAAGGGCGTTTTAGCTCAGGTTAATTATTCCTATATGACAGCACGTGGTACAGGTTCAGCTCCCAGCCAAAACTTTACCATAGCTTGGATTGGTGGTACCTACCCAGTTACAATTAACAGGTTAGATTTTGACCAGCGACATACTGGTAATGTTATTCTGGATTACAGAAATCCATTAGGGTTTGGCGTGAATGCAGTTTATACCTTTGGCAGTGGTAAGGCCTATACGCCAGCCGTTTCCCAAAGCGAAGTATTTGGCCGTGGTTGGGGGATTCCTACAGCAGCCATTAATTCAGGTTCGAAACCATGGACTGCTCGGATGGATTTAAGGGCAGACTATAATCTGAATGTCGGCGGCACCGATTTCAGTGTGTATCTCATAGTAAAAAATGCCCTAAACAGAGAAAATGTTTACTCTGTTTATGAAGGAAGCGGACAAGTGGCAAACGATGCCTGGTTGGAATCAGCTGAGGGCCAAACTTGGATAAAAGGTCAAGAAAACGAATTTCCTGCAATTTCCAAGGCCAATGGTGGCCCTGGCGCAGAGCAGCTTTACCTTGATCGTCTCGCGACCCCCGGGCGTTGGGGAACACCCCGTACCATTCGGTTTGGCATTCAGGTTAGTATTTAAATTAAACGAAGGTGGAAAAAATGAAAGTTTTAAATAAATTTGCAATCATTGTATTGTCGGTCAGCATAGCGACGCCGGTTTTTGCAGAGGATAAAAAGGGTAAAATAAAATTACCTTCCCTTAATAAATCATTTGTGGAAATCACGGGTGAGTTTGATGGCAATCGCGTTAGAAATGACATGGAAAACAATGGACTAATCGTGTCTGATTATTCCGGTCACTCTGGCATGGAATGGCCGAAAGACAACCATACGTATTCCGTTTATGCATCTTCCATCTGGTATGCGGGAAAAGTAAACGGTGAAATTCGTACAGCTGCTGGGGATTATTCTGCTGAAATGATGCCGGGCCCTTGGGGGTCAGACCCCGGTGCTGCTGCGCATAAGTTTTACAAAGTAAGCAAATCTGATTTGGCAGATCCATTAAGTAACGAGGATTTCCAAAATTGGCCTACTGATTTAGGAGCACCATGGGTGGATGTGGATGGCGATGGCGTTTATTCCCCATTACCAATTGGTCCCGATCACCCAGAGTTTGTCGGTGACCAAGTAATGTGGTATGTCGCCAATGACGGCGCACCGGGAAGTCATGGCCTTTTTGGTACACTTCCTCTTGGGATAGAGGTTCAGTTTACCATATTTGGATTTGATCGTCCTGATGTTTTTGGCGATATGATGTTTGTCAAAGGTTTGGCAATTAACAAAGGTGGCAATACAATTGAGGATATGTTCATTGGTCTCTGGTCCGACCCGGACATGGGTGATGCCGGTGATGATTTTGTAGGTTGTGACACAACACTAAGTCTTGGTTATGTCTGGAACGATGGTGTTGATAGTGAGTACGCCAGTTATTCCGGAGGAACCCCTGCTGTAGGATATGATTTTTTCCAGGGTCCAATGGTAGAATCTGCTGGAGATACAGCCCTGTTCATGGGAAAAAAGAAACCTGGGTATAAAAATCTGCCCATGTCTTCTTTTGTTAAATACATTAACCCTGACCCAGTGTATTTTGACCCGAATGATGCCATCGAAGTATACAACTATATGTTAGGACTTCGGGCGGATGGTACACCTTTCCCAGATGAGGTTACCGGTGGGTCTAGGTTTGTTCATCCTGGCGATCCTGCATCAGATACGGGCCCAAATGATACGGAGTATGTTGACTCTGATACTCATGCTTCCAGTGACCGCCGGTTTGTTATGAATGCCGGTCCGTTCACCATGGCCCCAGGGGATTCCCAGGAAGTGGTATTTGGTATTATACATGCAGCCGCAGGATCTGCTAAAAAGTCTGTAACATATTTGAGACAAGTAGATGCGCTTGCACAACTTGCTTATGATATACAGTTTGCGCTTCCTGCTTCACCCTCAGCACCAACAGTAACGGCCACAACTTTTCCCGAAGAAATTATCTTCACATGGGATGCTGCTTCTGAGTCATATTTGATCGAAGATGTTATTGACAAAGTGCCCGTAGCATCAGCGTTTGATACAACTTTTGCAACAGGATATTTCAGCGCAGGTGAATTAGCCGGATTATTGGATGGATATACTGTGTTAGATACATCTTATGCCAATGCAGACAGTTCGGTGATTTATACAGTACAATATGTAACAGCGATTGATACATCCTTTCTGGGTGAAAACACATTTTTCAAATTTGAAGGATACAATGTTTATCAATTAGAAACGCTTTCTGGTACAGGTGCAAAAAAACGAATTGCAACCTATGATCTGAAAAATGGTATCACAGAAATATATGATAATGTCTTTAGTGCCTCCTTGGGTGAAACCATAAACATACGAACCCAATTTGGTTCGGACTCGGGGATTAAACGCTCTTTGACAGTCTCGAAGGATGCTCTGAATGATGGAATTCCCTTAAAAACAAATCGTATATACTATTTTGCGGTAACGGCTTATGGGTATAACCCCTTTGGAATTCCAAAAACCCTGGAGAGTTCTTTATCAATTATGGCTCTTCGGCCTCAGTATCCAGAAGGTGTATTGACTGATTCACTTACAGCTTCGGGCACAATGGCTACAGCGACTCACACCAGCGGTGCATCGGATGGAAGTGTAAAGGCATCGGTAGTTGTTTCTACAGCCATTACTGGAGAAGATTATGTGGTCACTTTTAGCGATACTCTCCCCGATGGGGCAAAGGTGGTAAATTGGTCTGTTACTAGTGGTGGAACTGTTGTTAGTCCCAACAATACAATCCAAGGTGGTTTAGACTTTGCCACAGCAAAACCTGTGGGGACAGGGGCAAATCCAATTATTGATGGAGTGAAAGGCGATATCTATCTATGTGGTGACGATAGCGCTGCGAAAGGTATCGTTTCGGACCTCGCGGCAGAATTAGACTTTATACCCATCGATAGCGGTGATCTGACGGCGGCAAGATATATTGAACCGATGGCCTGTTTGTGGATTAAACTTGCATTTTCAGGAATGGGCGCCGATTTTATTACTAAAGTTACAGCTAGAAAATAAAAGGTGGTAGATTAGTGATGGAAGA
>CAJXJG010000115.1 GCA_913054425.1 uncultured Fidelibacterota bacterium | reverse complement strand
CATTGTCAGGGTCATTAGAATTAATGCTAAGCGTGCTGCTGTAGTCCCCAGGATCAGAGGCGGTCAAGGTAACAGTGGCATCAACAGAGCCCCCTGCCTCTATTGTGAGAGATGAAGGAGAAATGGTAAAAGTTTCATTGTCGAATGATTGGCTGGTAATCTCCAGAGGGCCGTTTCCATTGTTCTGAATGGTCAGTGTTTCTATTATATCACCAAACCCCGAAAATACAACACCAAAATCCAAAGTGTCACCGGGCAGCACAATATTTGGAGCTCCCAAAACTGTTAATGATACAGGGACAGTCACTGACTCAGGGTTTTCAGGATTGCTGCCCTGGATAGTGATGCTGGCCACGTGATTACCTATTTCCATATTTTCTGCGTTCAGGGTAACCTGTATCTCTCCATTGCCACCTGGGGTAAGGAGGCCGGATGTGGGTGTCTCAGATAACCAGCTTTGGGAGGATGGACCAAGAACAAAGAGTCCGTTTCCAATATCACTGATATAAATAAATCCATTGTCTGAGTATGGATAAACGCCCCAGGCACCTACAAATACGCCACCACCGGGATAGGTATCATACTGATATGCAACACTGGGATTTGTTGGGTCAGTGATATCCAGGATAACCATACCATCAGCATAAGAAGAGATATAAGCATAGTTACCTTTAACAAAGACATTGTGAGGAATGTGACTTGGATTTGTTACGTAGGTATTTACCAGGTTTACATTGTTCAGATCAGACACATCATAAATACCAACAGCACCACCAACGATCTCATCTGTAGTGAGCGCATACTGGCTGTCTTCCGTCAGCCACACATTGTGTGTAAAATTACCGGTTGTGCTGAATGAACCAATGGTAACTGTGTTGGACTTGTCCGTAACATCCACAACTTGTACTGTTCCAGAATATATACAGGCGCACCATGCTTTATTATCCCTTACAAACACATCATGGATGTACTGGGAAGCCCAGGAACCAACCACAATAGGGTTTTCCGGGTCTGCAAGGTCAAGTATATGAAGACCTCCGCCGGCCTGGTTACTGCCTACAACATAGGCAAATCCAAATTCATCAATAAAAATATCGTGTGCATTGTTAAAAGAAGTGTGCGATCCCACTAACTGTGGATTCATTGGGTCTGCAAGGTCAACGATCTGCATTCCCCCGCCACCCTCAGTGACAAGGTATGCATAGTGGCTCCATGTTTTCATGTCCCGCCAGGAACTATTTGGACCTGAAATAAATCCAACCTCAGTTGGATTGGTTGGATCGGTTGACACGTCCACGAAAGATACCCCTGAATTTGTACCTACAATGGCCAGCTCTGTTCCGTCCGGGGCAGAATAACCCCAAACATCCGATAAATCCTGGGTATAACTTTTTTCTCCCAGCGGACATATTACGGTTTCCGGAGCTAATAAGGCACACTCTCCTCCTAAGTACTCATGCGAAACCTGATAGTAAATAGTGTCTGGGCCACTATTTGACAGTGTTAATTGCTCCGTATCACTGCCACCAGAATATAGGATGGATGAGATTTCGCTTGGACTTACCTCCAAGCTTTGAGAAAATCCGATTGAAAAACTAATCGCAATGATTAAACATTTAATTGAATTATTCATGTTAACCTCCAAGATTGGGGATAATGACAAAGAAAACTGTGTAAATATACAATGATTTTCTGACAATGAAATAATGATTATTGCTCATAATAAAAAATGTGGTCAAGATAACAAAAAGGAAATTCAGTGCACCTTTATACCTGTTTTGTGTGAGAGTGACATATAACATAAAAACAGGGGGAGCAAAGGTTGGATAGGGCTTTCTACCCCTTCAATTTACCCAGAGGAATCAAAAAATAAGATGATGTTAGTTAATGTTTAAATTTATTTTTTTTTGAGCATATTGCTCAGATCCTAAGAAATGAATTGACACATAATCTTCATCTCCTAAAACCCAACTATCATGTGATTTTGATGATACGTAAAATAAATCACCTTTTGTTACTCTATGAATTTTACCATCTTTAAAATCTACAGTTGCACTACCTGATAGTACCATCCCAAGATGCTCAACTTCACAAAATTCAGTACCAGCCAAGGGAGAGACATCTTGAGACCATTTCCATCCAGGTTTATATGTTGCTTTACCAATTGTCATATTTGGTAATTTAACTAATTCGAATTTTCCTTTCTCAAAAACTCTAACTTCATCTGGATTTTTAAAATTCTTCAATATTATATCTAACATACTAATTTCCTTAAATATTACATTTTTAATATAAACTTGTAGATTTATAACTCATTTCACAAACCCCTTTATCTCTTCAATTTATCCAGAGGAATCAATTTGGAGTAAAGATTTACTCACTTATTAAAATGATACTACCTGAATTATTTGCACGAATCCAATATCCTTTTCCTGGTTCTATGTTTTCTGTAATGGTATAAACACCGTTGTTAAAACCATAAATAGTGCTGGAAATGATAATTTCATCCGGGTCCTGTATATCTAAAATATTTAAAGAAGTGCTTCCACCTGTGATAAGATTCCATCCTTCATGCAGGTTAATTGTTAGTTCATTGATTATGGTACCTGAAATATTAGTACTGCCTTCCTCATTAAATCTCAGCCAGTAGCCTTCTCCATTAATTAGGATTGTTGAAGGATCGTAGTTCCCATCAAAAGAGTAAAGTGTCCCTTCAATTGACTCAGGATATAGTGTCTGGTAGTATCCATACTCTACTTCTAAAGGTAGTCCAACAATATTCCAACCAGCATTATAGTTAATATTTATCTCCTGATGTAATGCCAAATACTCATACCCATAATCTAAGATGGCATTTTCAATGGCAATAACGTCACTATACCAACTTCCAAAATAGTCACCACCATTCGTTAAAATAATAACACCTACCTTATCTTCTGGACTAAAAAACATCTCTGTCAAAACCCCCCACATTTCACCATTATGACCCCAAAGATCCCTTCCATTTATAATTTTATGATACCAACCAAGCCCCCATCCCTCGCTCATATTCATCCAGCTCCAGCCATCGTCAATATGTTCAGTGAGCATTAATTCAACAGTATCATCATTCAACAATCCTGACCAATTTCCCATATAAGCACTAAGAAAAGAACTGAGTTCATTGATATTGGATCTAAGTTGTGCTGAAGGATAATACGGAATAAAATAATGCCCCATTTCCTCCCAGCCTGGCATCCATTCATAGGGCATGGCAACATTTGATTCATCCATGTCTTCAAAATGCCATGAGGTTTCTGCCATTCCAAGAGGATCAAAGATATTTATTTCACAGTATTCCTCAAATGACTGACCAACTATACTTTCCACAATTAATGCAATCAGTGCAAATCCTATGTTGCTATAATTCCATTGAGCCCCGGGTTGGTAATTGTAATAGCTGTTTGATGAATAAAACTCCCCTCCCAGAACCAAGTAATTCGAAAGAAAATATTCTAAGTCCATTTCCGGATTATTTCCGAAAATGGAATACTCTTCTGAAAACGTTAAATCTTCTTTTATACTGGAGGTATGCGTCAAAAGCATATACAGGGTTATTTCTGTATCGGGATGAAATGGATTAATCACTGTAAATGGAAGATACTGGTTTATAGAATCATGGAGCTCAATTTCTCCATCTTCGTATAGCTGCATTACAGCTGTTGCGGTCACTAATTTAGAAATAGATGCCAATAAAAAGTGTATGTCCTCTGTAACAGGAATATTAAAAGTCATGTTAGCTGTCCCATAGCTATTTGACCACATCACCTGACCATTTACGACTGCACACGCAGACAAGCCCGGTATGTATCCAGAGTCCATACGGTTTAAAATAAACTGATCAAGATCAGGATTAGGCTGGGCTCTCACCAACCCTATAAACAATAGAAATGGCACAATATGTTTAATCATCTCTTCAAATTACCTAGAAGAATCAATTTGCAGTAGATAATTACTTACTTGAATCGGGTTCCTTAAACATAACTTACTCATCAGCCAATCGAAAATCCTATACCACATATAATAAATTTTTAGAGAATACTTTTAGGTACAATTCTAGATAGAAAAACACGAAAGGCAGCCCAAAAACTCGCCTTATCATCCGGATTGTCCTCTAAAGTACTGGGCCAGGCATTTTCGGGTGCTATATCTGCACGCATTAGTCTGGCCATACGTTCACCAAGCTCCGGCGAGTCGATGATAACCACACACTCGGTATTTAAATTGGCACTCCTTGGATCAAGATTAAAAGTACCCACAATTACGACGTGCTCATCGATGACCATGGATTTTGCGTGCAGTCCCATCGCCGCATCAGTTATAATAGGCGAAGTGATCAGATTTCTTCGCAGGGCTGCGTCAGGACGAAACTCGTAGAGTTCGACACCCATTTTAATGAGTTCGTTCCGCACTCTTGAATAACCGCTAAAGGCCGTATAATTATCCGTCGATGCCAAAGAATTGGTGAGTATCTGAACCTGCACTCCCCTGTTTTTTGCATTCCGAAAGAGGCCTAAGCCAAGATCAGTGAGCACCACGTATGGTGATTGAATCATGATATTCTTTTCGGCTTTCTCAAGCAAACCGATCAAGACATCCGTAGAGAGACCACCACCGCTTAGAGAGCGTATATCAGTATTTTTCCCCGGCTTATCGGAAACAAAACGAACATTCTTAATCCAGATAAGGTGTCCTTGTTGGTTAAAGGTTGCAAAGGTTTCCGGCGCCTTTAAAATGCGCTGTCGGAATATTGGTAAAAAGCGCTCCGGATCACAGGCATATTGGTGGAGCTTTGTCCATAGTGTTTTCGGTTCAAAATCTTTAGGTTCATCCAAAATAAGTTCGAGAGGAATACTCAAAGAACATTGCCAAAATTCATCAAAAGAAGAATCAAGTTGCGAAACCGCAGGTCCAAAAAGAAGTATATCCCTATCGCGGAAATTATATTCCCGATTGAAATCAAAATATTCATCCGCAATATTTCTGCCACCGGTAATGGCAACACGTTCATCAACGATAAAAGTCTTATTGTGCATCCGTTGATTCATACCACGAAAATTGACTATTATGTTTCCAAGTTTAGCCACAAAGCTTTTTCCTATATTAATGGATGGATTATAAATGCGGATCGAAATATTCGGATGCGCATTCACTGCCTGTAGAATATTCGCATCCCCATCAACAAGCAAATCATCCACCAGGAGGCGAACCTTCACGCCCCTTTTTGCAGCTAAGAGCAAACGTTCAATCGCAATCAATCCCACATTATCGGCGGAGAATATAAAGTATTGTATATCAATACTTTTGGTGGCGTTATCGGTGAGCCAGCCCCGGGCAGTTAAAGCACCCGCCCCATCCTCTAACAAATGTATGCCTGTCTTTCCCGCCTCCAGAGGTTCAGTAAAACGTTTCCAAACCTCGTTTAAACGCGAAGGTGGTATCGGTTCGATAGCATCACAAAAGGGTTTGTCCGGACTTAATTGATGTTCAAGCAAGGCTTGGTACGCACTCGGGGTGCAACCAACCAGCAGAAGAAGCAAAAGAAGAACGCGCTGATTCAATTTGGAGGCTTACTCAGTTAGTGGAGTAGGTAAATAAATAGCTTCATCGTTTTTCTTTCCTCTTACTGGGTGGTTCTCCCAATAATTTCTCAAGTCCTTTAGCTGCATTCTGCAGAAACTGATCCATTATATTCAGGATATCCCCGCCCAGACCACCATTTAATACATGTTCTTCTATAGTGACAACAAGGTCTACAGATTTCGCCGCTTGCCTTTTTTGTCTATTTGTGTCATAGTTGCTTTATAAAACAAAAAGCCCATTTCCGTAACGACCTGTCATCGGGAAATTGGCTTATTCTCGGTGTGCCGAAGGCCGGAATCGAACCGGCACAGGGTTTCCCCCACTGCCCCCTCAAGACAGCGTGTCTACCAGTTCCACCACTTCAGCG
>CAJXJG010000114.1 GCA_913054425.1 uncultured Fidelibacterota bacterium | reverse complement strand
GTGGTAATGTTTTAATTATTGTGTGGGAGGCAAAAACTGCACAAGAAGCTTATGACATGGGAAGACAGAGCATTGATAATCCCCTGAATATGATGTGGTCTGAAGCAATTTTAGAGTTAGACCCTGACAATGGTGAAATTGTATGGGAGTGGCATCTGTGGGATCATTTGATCCAGGATATTAGCAACTCTTATCCAAACTATGGGGTGGTATCTGAACACCCGGAATTATTTGATATTAATAATGGTACAGCAGGGAGCAGTGGCGGCCCTGGCGGTGGACAAGGACCAAATGGAGATTGGATGCATCTGAATGCCATTAATTATAATACTGAATTAGATCAAATCGTCATTTCATCTGCTAAGCAGAGTGAAATATTCATCATGGACCATAGTACAACCACAGGGGAGGCTGCTGGACATGCAGGGGGAAACTCAGGAAAGGGTGGCGATTTATTATATCGATGGGGAAATCCACAAAATTATGATAGAGGGAATAATAATGACCATATTTTGGGTCATCAACACGGAGTCAACTGGATTCATGAGGGTTCTCCTGGAGCAGGCAATTTGATCCTTTTTAATAACCATCATAATAGTAATACTTCTGGGGCTGTCATTGAATTTGAAACTCCGGTAGATGAGAACGGAAATTATCCGATTGAGGATGGAGAACCATGGGGACCTGAATCATTTATCATGGTCTATAATGATATTTTCACTCAAATGCAGGGAGGCGCTTTCCGCCAGCCGAATGGAAATACACTAATTACTGACTGTGATGATGCACATATTTTTGAGATAAATGTCAATGGTTCTACCCAATGGGAATATAATCCAAGTGGTAATTACCAGATCCCACGGGCTCAAAAGTATGGGTTAGATTATTTTGATCAAACTGAAGAATCTATTACTATGGAAATTTCCCATTCTACTGGATGGAACCTTGTGGGATTGCCGCTAGAAGTTGAAAACCATTCCTATGAATTTCTTTTTCCTGAATCAGTGGATGGAACTCTCTATTCATTCGGTACAGGTTATGTCCAGGAAACTGAATTGCTGGTTGGAACGGGATACTGGCTTCGATTTAGCGATGATGGAATCAGTATAATTACTGGTTCTACTGTATATGAACTGGAAATAAGCCTCATTGAAGGGTGGAACTTGATTTCAGGGACTACTGATCCTATTGATTTAAATAACATTGGTGATCCCGGTGGAATTATTATCTCAGGAACGTTTTATGGATTTGGAAGCGGATACGAGAACGTGGATGTTTTGGAACCTGGTGAAAGTTACTGGGTGCGCACAAGCGGTGCGGGAGTGATTACTTTTTAAGGGAATTAGTAAATAATTAAGGAGAAATTATTAATATGAAAAAAACGATTTTCTTTTTCGGAATTTTATTTTCCATAGGATATTCACAAGTAAATTTTACACATCAGCCTGTTGCAGCAACAGATGATCCATTAGCCATTAAATTTAATCCGGCAGGGTTGGCATTTCATGATCAGAGTGAAACAATGATGTTTGGGAACGTCAGTTCTGATGGATTCCAGAAGGATTTTACTTTTCTCAGCCAGGATGGTCTAGGAGGATTTGGATATGAATGGAACTCTGGAAGTGGGGAAAATATATGGTCAATCGCGATGGGTACAAAACTTAGCCGGTCTCAATCTCTTGGGTTGAGCTATAGCTTCAAGGATGCGAAATGGAAAAGCGGGGGATTAAATATTGGTTGGATGTACCGGCCCTTAACATATTTATCCCTTGGAGCGCAATTGAAAGATGCCTGGTCAGGCATTGATGATTTAAAGAATTTGAATACCGGATTAGCGGTTCAGAACAAGACAGGAAGGATTGGCGCTGCAATAGACTGGTCATTTGAATTCGATGACACAGGGGAAGAAGTTACAGTTCAGGAGCAAAAAATAGCTTCTATATTTATTGAACCGATTCGTGGAATCCGTTTGTCCGGCTTTTATTTAAACAAAGATGAGGGTCAATATGGAATATCCTTAGGATTTACACTGAAAAATTTTGGTGTTGAGTCTTATTCCTTTTCTAATAATCCTTCATATCAAACAGTCGGATTTCGGGAATCTGAAAATCCTTATCGGTCAATACTCAATAAATTATTAAAAGGGAAAAAGCAGACCTATGTTCGAATGAAATTAGACGGTTTATTTATTGAAGAACCAGAGATGAAGAAACCAAAATTTTCTTTCGATTTTAATCTCCCCTTTCTTGGGGGCGGTAAAACTGTTTATGGAAAACAGTTAAAAAAGTTCATTGACGAGATGAAAATACTCACAGAAGATCAGAATACACATGGTATGATAATTGACTTAGGGAACGTTAGAGGTGGATTCAGCAAATTATCTGAAATTCGGAATGCATTACAGAAATTCAGTGATGCGGGGAAAAAGATAATCGTTTACAGTAAATTTGGATTGATGAACAAGGATGTCTATCTCCTTTCAATGGCAGATGAAATTTATATTCATGAACAAATGGGAGTTGGTCTCAAAGGGTTAAATATGGAGATCACTTTTCTGCGTGGATTGTTGGATACTCTCTCCATTGTACCGGAAGTTTGGCGGATCAGTCCATATAAAACTGCCGGGGACGCCTTATTAAATAAAACTATGTCCAGCGAAATGCGTGAAAATTACACGCAATTGCTTTCCGGTATTTACAATGAGTTTGTTGCAGGAATAGCCGAGGGGAAAGGCTGGTCGGAGGAACACACACGAGATGTGATTGATGACGGACCATATTTTCTGTCAAAAGATGCTCAGGAAAAAGACCTCATTTCCGGTGTTAAATATCCTGATGAATTCGAAAAATTTGTTGAGAACATCAATGATAAAAAGATCAAGATTATAAAATACAAAGACCTTGATTGGAGTACTCCTTATGAATACAGCTGGGTTCCTGATAAGGAGAAAATTGCTGTCATTTATGCTGTTGGGGGAATTGTTCCCGGGAAGAGTCAGCCAAGTCCTTCCGGTTCAAGGATCATGGGAGACAAAACCATCGGTGAAGCAATCAAACAAGCCAGAGAAGACAAAAGTATTAAGGCAATAATTCTTCGTATTGACAGTGGTGGTGGATCGGCACTGGCTTCCGATATTATATGGAGAGAAGTCTTAAAAACAACTGAAACTGATTCTGCTAATATAAAGCCCTTTATCGCATCCATGTCTGATGTTGCAGGCTCAGGAGGATATTATATTGCCTGTCAGGCAGATTCGATCATTGCCTACCCTTCTACCATAACCGGCTCAATTGGCGTTATCGGATTGCGATTGAATTTTTCTAAACTGATGGAACGTTTTGGCATTCATACAGATAATATCAAACTAGGAGAGCATGCTGATTTTGCCAGCGGTTCTCGACTTGCTAAAGATGAGGAAAACGAACAAATTATGGAGTCAATTCAGGACATCTATGATAAATTTAAGGATCGTGTTGTTAAAGGTCGTGAAAAGATTGATAACTCCGACGCATTAGATGAAATTGCACTTGGCCGAGTTTGGACGGGAACCCAAGCGGTAGAAAATGGGTTGATTGATGAAATCGGTGGCTACTATGATGCAGTGGAATTGGCGAAAGCATTAGCGGGTATCGAAGGAGAAGTAGAGATTGTAGAGTATCCTAAAAAAGTTTATAAAAAAAAGCTGAAAGCCCTGTTAGATATTGATACAAAGTTTAGTGTTTTACCTGATGTAATTCTTGAATCAATAAATTACTTAGAACTCATTCCGGTGCTTGAAAGTGACCAGAATCAAGTGATTATTCCCGTAAGAATTGTGATCAAATAGAAAAATTGAAGGGGAAATTATGAAATTTGATACAAAAGTGGTTCGAGCAGGAATCGATCCGGACCCAACCACCGGTGCAATCGTACCGCCAATTTATCAGACAGCAACCTTTGTATTGCCAGAGGTGGGAAGGGATTTAGGATTTGATTATACCCGTTCCGCTAACCCCACCAGGGAAATATTGGAAAATAATTTGGCTGCCATAGAAGGAGGAAAATTTGGGACCTGTTTTTCCAGCGGAATGTCTGCAGTAGATAGTGTCTTGAAATTACTGAAAAATGGTGACCATGTAGTTTGTTCAGATGATGTATACGGAGGAGTATCCAGGCATTTTAACAATATTTTGGTACACTACGGATTGAAATTTACCTATGTAGATTCCTCTCATCCGGAAAATGTAGAAAAAGCCATTATTTCCGAAACAAAACTTCTCTGGGTAGAAACACCGACTAACCCACTTCTCAAAGTTACCGATTTGAATGCCATGAAGAAGATTGCTAAAACCCATGACTTGATTTATGGTGTGGATTCTACATTTGCCACACCTGTTTTTCTTCGTCCGTTTGAATTTGGTGCTGATATTGTCATGCACAGCACTACAAAGTACATCAGCGGCCATAACCAGATTATTGGCGGGATTATCATCACCAATGATGAAGAGATACACGAACAAATGAAATTTGTTCAGAAAACCATCGGAGCAGTGCCAAGTCCATTTGATTGCTGGCTTACTTTGCTTGGTGTCAAAACTCTTCATCTCAGGATGGAACGCCATGCATCTAATGCTCAGGTCGTAGCTGAATTTTTGGAGTCACATCCTCAAGTGGAAAAAATTACCTATCCCGGATTAAAATCCCATCCTCAGCACGAAGTAGCTCAAGAACAAATGGATGGATTTAGCGGTATGATCTCTTTTGAACTGAAGGGCGGGATTTCGGCAGGGAAAACATTGATGAATGCTGTTAAACTGTGCTCACTAGCGGAAAGTCTGGGTGCTGTCGAAACAATGATCACTCATCCTGCTACCATGACACATGTGGATGTTCCTTCGGAGGAACGCCACGCTCGGGGTCTCACAGATGGATTAGTTCGAATTTCAGTAGGGATTGAAGATGTGAACGACATCATTTCAGATTTAAAACAGGCATTGGAAATGGCATAATTTGCCAAATATTTTTTACAGTTAATAACCAAGTTAATTTTTTCAGTTAATTTGGTTTGGTAGGAATTTTACTCATAACATACTCTGCCAAAGCTGTTATGACCAGTGCAATGGGGAAATGAGTAATGGCAGGGTGAAGTTCCGCCACGAACTAAGCCGTCTGGGCTTCGGCAAAATCTCGAACTGCATCGGTAGAGGTATACTGGTATCGGAAACTTGTCTCCTGCTCAACCTTGCTACCATCTACAACCCACGAGTACTCAATAAAGTCAATCATAGAACTCGGTGCCTCCGTCAACGATCTAATCCGCAACGTCCAAGCGAGAGCAGTCATTGCTCTAAGCAAACCCCCTGACAAGTATATAGCTTTCCCTCCCATCATCTCCACGAGTTCAGCCGAAGCGATCGTATTTGGCGGTCCGAGATTGTAAACACCTGGAGAGGCCTCCGTGGCGAGGCAGTAGAGCGCCCGTGCAATATCTTTCTCATGAATGAACTGGCTCTCCACATTGAGGTCTTTTGGTAATGGTACCAGACTCTTACTCACGTATCGAGAAATGAAATTGCTAATGTTAGCACCGCAGACAACCGCAGGTCGAGCAATGACTATTTCCACATCCGGATGGCTCTTTTCATATGCTCTTAGTTTCTCTTCTACCGTTGTCTTTTCGCGCGCATACTGGTACGATTGATTCCTCCGTAGTGGCTGCTCTTCCTTGATCCAGTCGGGATTGTCGGGATGGGCACCATAGGCCGTGGCCGAACTGGTAACGACAATCCGTTTTACGTTGTACTTGTCTGCGAACTTTAAAATGTTTTCCATACTGCCTACATTGATCCGGTACATCTTCTCGGAATCGTGTAGGGGATCCAACACATAAACGAGATGAATTACTGTATCAATCTTGTGCTTATCAAAGATATTTGAAAGATCAGAATTACAGTCCTGATCGTAAAACATCACTTTGGAGAATTTCTGCTTTGGGGGAGCCAGATCAAGACCGACGACCTC
>CAJXJG010000113.1 GCA_913054425.1 uncultured Fidelibacterota bacterium | reverse complement strand
TAAGGATGGGTGATGCATTTCCTGCCTCCGTCCCTGAAGCGTCAGAACCATTCGAAAAAGCAAGGATCGGTGCTGAATCGTTGTCGCCTATAATAACCGTGTGCGTTATCTGGGTGTAGCTACCTTCACCAGTATCATTGACTTGAGTATTATTTGGAGATGTAAGTGTTATAACAATCTCTTCGTCTGTGTTTCCTTCATAATAATTGTCATCATCTACGCTGAATGTGAGGGTTGTTGTGTTCGTACCTGCGTCTCCAAAATTTATATTACCGGCCTGGATACTAACTTCTTCCGCGCCATTGTTACCATCTTCAAAAGGAGCTCCCGTTATGGAGTACCCCACCGTCACATTATCGATCCCGGACGCTCGCTGCAGCTTTACAGTTATTGAGACTTCGTCCGATGTGTTATCGTTATCGCAGGCAGCTTCATTTATTTCAGTGTTCTCAGTATTAAAATAAACATAAGGGGCATCATCGTCATCTTCAATCGTGATTTCCATGCTCTGGACACTTGAAGGGATTACACCGTCTGGGTCAGGGTCGCCTGCTTCACCAATATAATCTGGATCCAGAGAAAGGGTTATGGTAAAACTTTCATCAAGTTCATCGGTCTCATCATCGATACTATAAAGATCATACCAATGTAGGTTCCTACCCTGAGCATTGACTCCATATTCTGTGAGCGTGAAGTATCCACTGCTACCATCCCACCCACCTGCAGAGCTACCATGATCATCCGTATCGGTTGTGCCAAAGTCACTGATCTTCCAGTATACAGTAACATCCGTTCCTATGGATGATACTGTTGAATAGAGATCATCAGGATCGAGTGCATAGATCCGCAAATCATAATCGCTCTGATATTCTTCCTGAGAATAAGTATAGACCCCATCGGTCTGTCCATAATCATAGAATCCAATTTTAGGCACATCGTCATTATCTACGATCCGAATCTGAAATGCATCTTGCCCATCAAGGATATTTACCCCAACTGTTGAAGAAGATATTTCTATATTAACAGTTTCGTACCCGTCATCATTCAGCTCATAACGAATATCATCTAACACATCAAGAGTAACATACTGGGTCGCATTATTTTCTATCTCAATAAGATTTTGGGTTGTAAAATAGTTTGCACCGTTATCTGAACTCGTTAGGTCCTGTCCCCAGTAAATATTATTAAAGTCATCCATCAAATCAGTTGTAGTGTTATTGCTAGGAGACGCGGTACCAATACCGCTACTGAGTTCAATTGTAATTGTGAAACGCAAATTACAGTTGCTACAATCCTGAATCTCTATTGCAAGGGTGGGGTCTGCACTTTCCGCATACTCATCATTATAAACTCCATCTACAGATGCAAAACCTATATCAACCCCGAATACGAATGATCCAGCAAGAAAAAATACCGCTGCATAAATAAATGATGATTTAAAATGGGATCTGATTACCATCTTATACAAAGTCATTAAATATTTAGAAATTTATACCCAAGAGTAAAACACCATCCATCCAACCGGTACGGCCAAGGACTGATTTTTCGGTTGTTTCACCATTCATGACTTCAGTGGATCGGATTCCTCCTCGAATATCCAGAATTCCACCAAGTTTAAATCCATAGGATGCTTCCATCATAAACGCGGGAGAATCGCCAACTATCCCTGCGCCAAACTTGATCTTTCCGGGTCCAGCCGGAAAGGAAATAAGGCCCATAGCTGTGATCCCATTATACCTATCCGTCTTTGGGGGCATATCATGTTCAAATTTGAATGTACCGACCTCTACACCAAATCGGAATCTCATCCCCAATATTTGCATTAAAATAGGGAATTCTATGCTGGCTCTAAGGTCTACGCTAGATCCCCAGTCCTGGAGATTCATATTCACAAACCTTGGAGAACTCCCCGCAAGATCTATGGTATATCCTAAAATATTCGCTTCGTCTGCTAATTCGGTGTCATCGATTTCATCATCTTCATATTCTTCATCTTCATATTCCTCATCTTCATATTCCTCATCATCGTATTCCTCATCATCGTATTCGTCATCTTCATATTCTTCATCTTCATATTCTTCATCGTCAAGGTATTCGTCATCCTCATATTCATCGTCTTCGTATTCTTCGTCGTCACCCCAAAATTCTTCTACGTCATCCACATCATCCGGATCCTGGGCGTAAAGATTGGATGTGGGTGCTAAAATGAGAATGGATAAACAGACCCAAAGGACCAACTGGGTCATCCGGTTTAGAAAAGAAAAAAGGATTCTTTTCGACATGTCGAACTCCGTGCTTGATGCACTGCGCTTGCAGTCATCGATTTTGATTAAAATTCTCTTACCTCGTGAGTATAATTACTCGTATTGAATATAAGGGAGAGTGTCCGTCGGAGGCAAATTTAAAATAGACATGTCTTATAAATAATAAAAGCCCCAACTAGTAAGGCTTTTTGCATGTACGCCCGGGAGGATTCGAACCCCCAACCTTCTGGTCCGTAGCCAGACACTCTATCCAGTTGAGCTACGGGCGCATATAATTTTTTGTCATTTAAAAAGTTTGAGATCATGACTCGTACCCCAACTTCCAGGACCAGGAACTAATATTTTACCGTTAGCAGACACCCAAAAATAAATTCGGCGGCCCAAAATAAGCCGCCGAATTTAGAAATAGAATTAAGGGTTTCAGACTAAATTATTTGACCAGAATCGCCTTTTTTGTATCAACATGGTTTCCAGTTCGGACCTGGATAAAGTACATCCCAGATGATTGATCTGCTGCATCCCAGTAAAAGGTGTGAAATCCAGCTTTCATCATTTGTCCATTTTCAATCACATCTACTATTTCACCCAAGGTATTATAAACAGTCACTTTTGTGAGTGATTCGGTAGGGAGTGAAAAAGAGACAGATAAAACCGGGTTAAACGGGTTGGGATACAGGCTTTGAATCTGAGGCGTATTCGGCATACCAAATTGACCGAATGCTCCTGATTCAGAAAACCTCATCCGGATCTCACCCGCTTTCGGGCTTGAAACCACCGTATTTTGAAACGATGTTGCAGAAATATTGGGTAGACTAAATTCGATCTTTTGCCGTGGGTTTTGTCCACTTCCATCAAAAGCTAAAACTCTGAGTTTATCACCTGTTTGAGAGTAATTCAATGACCACCCTTCCGGTAAAACTATTTTATTCAAATCAGCAACTGATACTTCGGTGGAATATGTTTCGAACTGAAATCCGCTGATCTTTTCCGGGCTGGAAATAACAGCTTTATCTCCATTCTCGGTATGAAGGATATCAAAATTACCATCCCCTGGCGGGATTGCTGTCCCACCAAAAGTTCCATTTAATATCATCTGGACCAAACCAATTACATCAATAACATTCACGTGGGAATCCATATTGATATTGGCTGTTTCATAACCGCAACTCTCAGTGTCATCGTTTAGAATGATATCAACAAGTGTTAATACATCAAAAATATCAATAGTGACGGTTCCATTTTCAACACTACCATTGGTATTTCCCAACACCCACACATTCGCATTGTCACAAATATCACATGCATCTCCCAATCCGTCGAGATCAATATCTTCCTGGCCTGGATTATAGACGTTTGGACAATTATCAACCGGATCATCTAATCCATCATCATCTGCGTCCATGGGTACATTTTCCAGGGCTGCATCGATGGCAGCCAATATCGCAGATTGATTGAATCCTGCGTCAGTATAAACCACTTCCATATTATGGTCGAGAACAACATTATGGGGGATGTATCCTTGACCAAATAGATCCCAGACAGTTCCTACAGCGTCACCATCCAGCATGGGATAGGTAATGCCAAATGTTTCTGCCCAGCCCGTGCAGGAATAGGTTCCATAATCAAACCCATTCGCAACTACTTTTACTGGCGCACCTTGCGATTGATATCCTTGCCAAATTCCTTCTGTAATCGGAGCCTCCGATTGACAGGGCCCTCACCAGGTTGCAAAAATATTGAGCCAGGTTACTTTATAATAACCGCCGTTTTCGGCACCGTTGCATTGTTCATACAGGTTAAAATTTCCCTCCCCATTTGCACAAATAGGAATGGTAAAATCCGGGCATGTGTCACCTACTTGCAATGGCAATGCGAAAACACCACTCATTAAAGTAAATATTAGAATTATTCTTTTAATCATGACTTTGCTCCTAAAAAAGATTTTTGAATTTAATGATCCTCAATACTAAGGTTCAATTTTAAAAAATGGCACTATAGGTCAATTTAACCCCATCATTAAATGGTGCAATTTGCCTGCAGATGCCATTACTGCAATACAGACCGCCCTGAATCGAACCATACATGATCGAGATTCGTTGGGATGAGGATAAATTGAATGCAACTTCCGCTGATACCCATCTTTGTTGACCGAATCTGGGTGGTGCTGATCGATCCCGGTCTCCGGTAAAATATTTAATATCACCGAATATCAACGCTTCTAATGGATTATAATAGGGATCAATCGTTTTCGGTCCGTCAAATGCACTTGACTGGTCATGGTTTATGGTCAGCGACCATTTTGATGCTTTACTGAATGACAGAGTAACCATTCGATTAAATTGGGTCTTTACCCTTTCGGAATTCCAATCTGTAAATTGGGATTCATAATTCACATAAAATGAATCTGGATTATCAGGATTGATCAAGGACCAACTCGAATCTGACCCATTGTAAAACGTGGCATTTCCTCTGGAGATATTTCTTTTTTTCCGTTCCTGGTACTCAAATCCAATTCCAAGTGAATATCCGTTTTTAAGGGTATAAGAGAACTCAAATGGATAAGTATTAGATCCAACCTCCTGCCACATTTTTGACTCCACATCAAAAAGAGCAGTAAAACTTGTATCAGTAACTAAGGTCGAATCCACATAAATATATCCGTAATATTCTGTTGTATCATAATTCCAGGATTCTGTCAAGATCATACTTCGCTGCTGGCCATCAAAAAAGCGGAAAACCTTAATAATGTCTTTGTTGTTGCCGCGTCCAAAACGAAAATAAAGTTTATCATCCAATCCAAAACCGCTTATCTCCTGGTAGTTTTCCCAGTAGGGCAGGGACGATTCATCTGAACCGGGAAGAAGGCCATCAATATGTTTATTTTTCCAATCAATGGTAGTTAGGGATTGCCACGTATCATTGCGACTCAAATGAGCATATTGAGTCAGTAGATTTAACCCCAATGGCAAAGGTCCCGTCAAGGATAATTGTAAGCCTCGTTCATCATTAAAATTATAGGGGTGTACCACACGCCCAAGCAAGGTTGTATTTTGTTCCCTGCCTAAGGTAGGCATCATTTGAAATCCGATCCTGTTCCCATATTCATCGACAGTAAAATCTCCATGTCCGCTATCAAAAACATATCGTTTATATTCGGTTGTGAGCCCCCAACTCCCGAGATATAGGTTCAAGTTGCCATATACACCATATCCATTTTTTAAAGTATCGTGAGGAATACCTTGGAATAAACTTGCTTTTTCAGTCGATTTTTTATCAACGTATTCAACAAAAAGATCAGCATTGTCCAGCATGATGGAACCGTAAATCCCTTTCAATTTATGATTGACATAGGCCTCACCAAAATATTTCTGGTGTGTTTCATTCGAATGGAGCTGGGTCAGACCTAAAGAGATGTTATTCCAGTCATACTGAGCCTGGTTTCCATACATGCTATGTGAATTATTAAAATAGGGGGTTCTCAAATCATTCCCAAAAAACCATATTTCAGTATTTCCATTTAAATGGCTGAGAGAAAGTCCACCATTTGTATAGCCGAGAAATAATCCTCGCGTTCCATTATCATAATTGGTTGTCTGGTCATCAATTTGATTAAAGACGAGCCCCCTGCCCCAATATTCGTAAATATCACCTACTTTTATAGTGAAATTATCCCTGGCGTATTCGACTCGAAATTTCCGAATGTCGTTTAATGGGAATCCAATCTCAGGAGGATTGGAATATTCAT
>CAJXJG010000112.1 GCA_913054425.1 uncultured Fidelibacterota bacterium | reverse complement strand
GTTTTCCATAGTATTCTCTCTTTTTAATTAAGTTTACTGCCAAGACGCATAATATGCCATTCGTTCGGTGACCTTTTCCAAATAATCACGTGTTTCTTTATAGGGTAATTCCCTTTTCAAATGATCATAAACACCCCTGGGACTTTTCGAATTAATGACTTGAATTGCCGGCTTTAATTTTGTTTTTCCCGTAAATGACTTAGCCACATTCCCTGCACCGGTGTTGTAAGCGCTGATAGTGCAATAGGTGGCACTTTTTTCATTTTGGATACTTTTAAAATAGGAATGACGGATTTTGCTGATATAAGCACATCCCAGTTCAATATTATTGGCAGGTTTATACAAATATCGCCCCCGAAGCAATTTATCTTTTTTATAGACATAATTATAGGCATCACGTGCACCTGATTTTGGCACCAGCTGCATGAGGCCGTAGGCCGGAATATGAGACCGTGCTTTCGGGTTAAAACTGGATTCGGTCTGCATGATTGCAAAAGCCACAGCCGGATCAATATTAAACCGTTTCGATTGGGTAATTACATCCTGCTTAAAACGATTTGCCCGTGTATTGACGTGATTGGGCTGCAGCTTTAATTTTAACGTATATTTAATTCTTCTTAGCCCATCCTTCCCCTCGAATTCTACCTTTTTAACCTTTTTCTGATTTACAATTTCTTTCGCAAATGATTTGGCATTGCTTGTGGTCACCTTTCGGCCTCGGTTGTTTTGTAGCTGATCCTTAAGGAGGGGCTTATCGTCATCCGCTTTTTTTTGGATTATCTGGGTCAATTTTTTCTGGAGTTTTTTGTCACCGGCATTTTTCTTTTCTACAACCGATTGCTTAGGGTCATCTTCAACAATCACCTCTACTTCAACTAAACCCTTTTCAAAATCAACACTCGCCCGGGCATTGAGATCATTGTCATAATCCACATAGGTTTTACTGCTGCTGAATTTGAATGCATCCCATTTCTTTTCCACTTCATCTTTGAAATCCTGGTACAACTGTTCCTGCTCAACAATATAATTATCAAATTCCTTGGAGACAGAAGCCATGTATGCATTTTCAGCTGCCGCCATGGAATTCAGCCCGGCTTTCTGATCTTTCAGCCATTGTTCATATTCTGTTTGACCCGAAACAAATGAAAGAAATACGAAACTAATGTATGTCAGTTTGTTAAGCATATTTCCTCCCTATCTGGATCCCAGATTATTCACCGGGATCACTTCCCCATTTTTAATTTTGAAGATCGTCCACGTATCCCCTTTTTTATTTTGAGGTACCCTAAAATAGTGAAGCAACTTTCCTTTTCCGTAGACTTTAACTTCTCCACGGGATTTTGAAAGTTTATCCGAGCTTTTTTTATTGCGATTTGAAAAATCTTCTACATAATATTCGTACTCACCATTGTAGTCCAACGACGTAACGGTAATGGTTTCCGGGCCAAATCCGTTGGTATCATCCCGATCCAATATGGCAACGCCATCAGCTGCCTTTTTCTTATGGCGGTAAGAAATATGGTAACTATCCTTTTTCACCAGATGGGCATCCAGATCCCGAGGATTTTCACCCCAGTCCAGAACCACACGCATATGTTTCAACGGTATAGAAGGAGAAATAGAAAATCGATTTAAAAATAGCGTCCCAGCCAGAAGTTCTAAGGTGAAGTCCGTATTTGTGAACCCGGATTTACGCACCGAGACAGGAATGCGGGCAGACGGATCTTCCGGTATGTTAAACTGGATTTTTCCTTGAGCATCTGTAGAATATTCTCCAATACCATCCATTTTTACTTTTGCCGATGGAATCGGTTTACCATTCAATGCATTTAAAAAATAAAGCGATAACTTTCCCTCAAGTTCATCGAAGACATCTCCCATTTGATTAAATGGATCTTTTTGTACCTGTGAAAATCCAAGGCTGAAAAGGAAAATAATCAGCCAAAGGGTTTTTATTTTTTTCATGAGATTTCTCCTTTATTTTTCTATTAAACTCAATATTGAATCAAAACCTTATCCCTATCCATCGTCTGCAGCTCTGGTGTCTGTTCCCGATCTAACATGCCTGCCATGTCGGAGACGTTTTCTCTGATATAGTCACCTAACTCACCCACAGTGATTTGCTTATCGCCGTTTGCATCCGCATCACCCCGCATACCTTTCATGAGGTAATATGAAAATAGGCCATGCTTCTTCTCCGGCCAGGCGGAAGATATTTCCTTACCACCGGCAGCAGAAAAAACCGTCACATTCCCGGGGATGCCGGATTTTACTTCAATAAACACAGGCCTTGCTCCTGCCAATAACATCTCATTATCGCGATTGGCACCGGAAAAGCATGCATCTAAAAAGACCGTTACTGACTTGGCTTTCATATTCCCAAGCTCAGCGTAAAGTTTATCCATTTCATAACCAGTTTGGGATGCATAGTTCGGGTCACCGTCATAGGGAATCAGGTATGCCTTGTTTTTCTTAAGATCTGGCGCACCATGACCGGCGTAGTAGATGAATACATTCGTTTCATTATTCTTGATTCTTTTATCTATCCACCCATCTTTAGAAAAGACTTTACTGAATTCTGCCTGCCCCACATCTGAATCTGTTTTGTAATAAATGCGGTTAGAGGGAATTCCCAATACATTTTCAAAATATTTCTTTGTCCACAATGCATCCCGCCTGGCGAAAGAGACACCGGGAACGTTCTTGTAGCTCTCGATGCCGAACACTATTGCCAGATCATGTTTTCCTTCACGACCCGATTTAGGGATGTCTTTCTCGATATCCACGGATACGGTGGCTACATTTGCGATGGCCACTTTCCCCAATTCCTGTCCCTTGACCACTAACTGCTGAATCGATTTCTGGGGCTTTTTCACTGCCAATTTTAAGGGGAATTTTCCCGTAGAACTTCGTTCTGTAAAGCCAATGGCAAGATTGATAGTTTTCCCCACTTTTTTACTGGGTGTAAACGAGAATTCAAGATCTTTAAATTCTCCCGGCTTCAAGGAAGAAAATGTATAGTTCTGGCGACTATCCGGTGAGAAGTAAACGCCGGTCGGCAGGTTGATGGAAAAAGCAGATCCTTCTGCTTCTCCCTGTCCGGTGTTTTGTACCCGGGCCTGAACCGTCACAACCACACCGGGGCGGATGATATTATCTCCCGTGGCAGTACTGATTCCATAATCCACCAGCTCCAGTTTGGGCGGAATGAAGGGAAATGTCTCAAATAATATTTGAATTGGATCCGGAGGAAAACCATAACTCTCCGTGGCAGAAACGGTAAACTTATTTACCATTTTTGTCACTGATTTATTCGCATTAATGGAAAATTCCGTTGTTTTTGTTTGTCCCGGAGAAACTTCTCCAATCATCTTTGACGGATCAATCGAAATAGCCTTATTCGATGTTTCAGCATAAAGCTTTACAAAAACACCCATGGCGGATCCTTTTCCACTATTGGTAATGGACACCTTCACCTTTCCCTTTTCTTCTGCATCCAAAAAGCCGTTGCCGTTGGGTTCAACGAAAGCCACCTTCATCATCAAACTTGGGGGAACTACGGATTTTTTCGATGCAATGACCGGTGCGGTAGCGATATCTTTTGTAGGACCAAAAGGAAACCGGGAACCGGTAATGGGATGAATGACCACCATGTTGAAGTAATCATACGTTTTTAGTTCTCGTTTCAGACGTTTGTACCCTTCCACCTTCGCCGTGCGGTAGTTCTCCTTGAAATCCCTTGCTTCGCTACGAGGAATTTTAACGGTGTAGGTTTGCCCACCAACCGTAAGCGGAAAAGCGCCGATCTCCGCGTCATACCTGCCAAGGTCTTGTGGCTTTAACTCCGCCGGCGCCAATGACTCAGCAATCTTGATCTGCAGCAGCCGCTCTTCTTCCGTGGCACTTTCCGCTACCAGCCTTTCCTTTTCTTTCTTGCGGGCTTCAGCTTCTGCAAGCAATTGGGCGCTGATGTCTTTTAATAATGCTTTCTGCCGTGCCAATCGCTGGCTGTATTCCGAATTGGTCTCAAATTCGTCTTGGGGCGGGAACAATTCCGGGTTGCGCTCCCTGCCGATGTCTTCAACGCCTTTTATTTTAATGGTGCCGCTTACGTTATCCTGGCCATGAAGCATGCCCATGCACAGAACCAGGATGATGGCTACAAAAGTAAATCGACGTTTTATTATAATCATTCCAGACCTCCTATTAATCACAATTTTGCTTTTGTGCAACACGTTCATTCTCATTACTTGCCTTACACAATATTGAGTATTTTTGGATTTCTTTTAAAATCACGAGAACAGGGCTGGACTCCTCCATTTGCATTATCATTTGAATCCCTTCAAACAAAACAAGCGAAAAAGAGACTTGCGAAAGAACCAAACGAAAGCCGTTGTTGTTGTTCCTGTTGTCCGGATTGTTCCTGTTGCGATTGGCAACCCGACAGTTGTTGTCGTTGTTGTTCCAGCTACCGCCGCGAAGAACGCGTCTGGTTTTCTGCCTATCCTCATTGGCTAAACACCAAATTTCTAAAAATATCTTTTCGCAAACGATACGTGTCACCATAGTTCAAATGCGATACCCAACTTTGAATAGATTGACCAATCTCATCCATCCCCTTCAACCCATTTTTATAATCATCCTGTAAATCTTTCATGCGTCTTCTTGCCCGTCTCAAGTTATCACTTTTAACACGAATTTTATTAGGAAATATTCTAAACCCAAGAAAGTTCTCTCCGTATGTTGCATGCGTTATTTGACTCTTTACAGGGTGGATACGAAGACGGTATTTTTCCAATTCCAGTTCAATCTTTTGACGAAGTTTCTTTAAAAAAAGCTTATCATCACTGAATACTGCAAAATCATCCACGTAACGAACGTATTTTTTTATACCCAATTCATCTTTGATAAAATGGTCTAATTGGTTCAAATAGATATTTGCAAAAAACTGGCTTGTTAAATTGCCGATGGGCAAACCTTTTTTTCTTTCAAAAGGTGTAAAAAGATCATCACCTTCAAAATATTCATTTGCGGGTATTTGCGGATTGCTATTGTCAATGATCAAATTAATCAACCATAACGTGTCTTTGCATTTTATTTTTCGGCGAAGAAGATTCTTTAAAATTTCATGGTCAATGGATGGGAAATATTTTACAATATCACATTTCAAGACAAATTGGCTTGAACGGAAATATTTGACAAACCTGTCTAATGCCTTATGTGTCCCTTTTTCTTTTCTGTTCGCGTAAGAATCATAAATAAAACTCTTATCAAAGATGGGTTCAATGACGTTGCACAAAGCGTGGTGAACAACCCTATCCCGATAGGGAGCGGCGGATATCATTCTTTTTTTCGGTTCGTATATTTCAAACGTTTTGTATTCCCCGGGCTGATAGGTTTTCTCCATAAGTTCGTCCTGAATATCAAATAATTCCGCTTCCAAGTCATAATTGAACCGTAAAACGTTCTCTTGAAATCTCTTACCTCTTTGAGCTTTACGTGATGCAAACAATAGATTATCAAAATCTATAATATTCGACCATAAATTACCGACTCTTTTCATTAGCACCCTTTATGCTTAAAACCCACTTTCCAAGAAGAATACCAATTTCGTTCACTGATTTGGAAGCAAATTGATATCGTTTCCTGTCCCAAAGATTATCAGACAAAATTAACCGTTGATAAAAACGCACTATTTCCAACCCTACATTTGCCTGTCTCAACAATTCTAATTTATTGCGGCTTCTATATTTTGCCTTAATCAAATCTTCCAGCACGTCATACAGCCTATTCAATAATCTGTCTCCTATGGTATATTTTTTATCCCGGGGCAGCCGATTGATTATTGGGCTGACCCATACCAAATAATCGTATAACTTTTGTATTACAACCAATTCTTCAGAACTTTTCTTTATATTCATTACTTCTCAAATTCCAAAATTTTATTCCGACTTCGTCGGAATTGGGGGATAAGGGGCTACAAGTCCTGCGAAAGAACCAAACGAAAGCCGA